>CAZVBH010000049.1:0-16093 GCA_964625275.1 uncultured Lachnoclostridium sp. | reverse complement strand
GTGGCTTTAAGGTTATGAGCAAGTAGCGAAGCGGATTGCGAATATCCTCTTTGATCCTTATCTGAAAAGTCAGCTAAGGTTAAAGTAATAGCTAAGAGCCAAAGCTTAATTAGGTTCGTTTTTAAGCTTATCACCAATACCGCTACCGATTATCTCTAAAAGTCTTTCAATTCTGTCAGTGAGATAAAGATATCCACAAAGTGCTTCAAAGCCCGTTGCATTTCTATAATCTCCCGGACTTGCATTTTTCGGCATTGTATTTGACTTGGCATTTCTGCCTCGCTTAAATATGCTTAATTCTTCCTCAGTAAGAAGCTCCTCTACAGCTAGAATCAATTCCTTTTGGGAGGCTGCGTTTACAATTTGCGAGCATTTTTTATGATACTTCTGAACAGGCATGTCCTTTTGTTTTACAAGACAGCTTCTGATTATAAGCTCATAAACAGCATCGCCTATGTAAGCCAGAGTAAGAGGGGAATAGGTTTTTACATCATCTACTCCCTCTGCCCTTAGACTGTCAGTTATCAATTTGTTTAAACCAATTCCCATACTGTGCCTTCTCTGGTATCTTTTATTCTTATGCCTTTTGCAAGAAGTTCATCACGAATTGCATCTGCCTTTGCAAAATCCTTTGCTTTTTTAGCTTCTTTTCTAAGAGCTATCTGTTCTTCAACAAAGCTCTGAAGCTCAGAATCTACAGCCTGAGCGTTATCTTCTGAGTCTGCTGCAACACAAAGATCAAGGCTTAAAACCTCATCAAAGCTCTTTATAAGTGCAAGCTTAGTTGCATCATTTGTATCTGCTTTAAATACATCATATACGCAGGTAAGGGCACTCGAGGTATTAATGTCACTGCAAAGAGCGGACTCAAATTTTTCGCGATACTTTGCAAAAACCTCTTTATCGATTTCTCCATCAGCCTTAAGATTTGCAATTTTCTTTTTAAGCTTTTCATAGGCACTCTTTACCTGGTCAAGTACTTCATAAGAAAATTCGAGTGGCTTACGATAATGGCTCTGGAGACAGAACATTCTGTAAACCAATGGATTATAACCCTTTGATTCAAGTAAGGATACAGTGAGGAAATCACCCTTGCTCTTACTCATCTTACCTGATTTGTCATTTAAATGATGAACATGGAACCAGTAATTGCACCATTTATGTCCAAGATAGGATTCGCTCTGGGCAATTTCATTTGTATGATGTGGGAAGATATTATCAACGCCACCACAATGAATGTCCATATATTCACCAAGATGCTTAATGCTTATGCACGAGCATTCAATATGCCAGCCGGGATATCCTACTCCCCAAGGGCTGTCCCATTTAAGAGCCTGGTCTTCGAACTTTGATTTCGTGAACCAAAGCACAAAGTCATTTTTATTTTTCTTATTTGTATCCTCATCAACATCATCTCTAACACCGACGAAAAGGTCATCCTCATTGTGTCCGGTAAGAACATAGTAATCCTTTAGCTTACTTGTATCAAAATAAACATTTTCACCCGAAACATAAGCAAAGCCTTTTTCAAGAAGTACCTCAATCATATGTATAAATTCAGGTATGCAATTTGTTGCCGGCTCAACGACATCAGGTGTCTTTATATTAAGCTTGGCACAATCACTAAAAAATGCATCTGCATAAAATTTAGCTATTTCCATTACTGTTTTGTGTTCTCTCTTTGCTCCACTTAGCATCTTGTCCTCGCCTGTATCAGCGTCACTTGAAAGATGTCCAACGTCCGTAATATTCATAACACGCTTCACATCATAGCCAAGATATCTGAGAGTCTTTTCAAGTACATCTTCACAAATATAGCTTCTGAGATTTCCAATATGAGCAAAATGATATACGGTAGGACCACAGGTATACATAGCAACCTTATTTCCTTCGTTTGGTACAAATTGCTCTACTTTTTTTGTCAGTGTGTTATAAATATTTAATTTATTTTCCATGAGTTCCTCCTGGTTTTCTAAATTCTAATCATCTAGCAGCTTCTATACATCTGCCACTTTACTGATAAACTCTTCATCTGTCATTTTATTACCTGCATAAATCCAGTCTGTAACTAAATCCACCCAGTTCTGACATTGTGGCTGAATCTGGCAAAGTGTCTGAGCCGTTACTCTGTCAGCAAGTGCAAGTCCATGACCACCATTTTCATAAATATGAAGTGAATATTCTATTTTATTTTCATTTAAAGCAGCTGCATATCTAAGGCTATTGGATACCGGCACACAACCATCATCTGCACAGTGCCACAAAAATGTTCTTGGCACCTGTGGGCCAACCTGCTTTTCAAGAGATATAAGCTCGGTGGCATTTTCCATTGTATTATTGAATAGAAGGTTATCTATTGAGCCTTGATGTGTATCTGTTGCGGAAATAACAGGATAACAAAGAACAGATGCATTAGGGCGATGTTCCTCATTTAAGCCAAGTGGCTTTTTTACAAAATCCTTGTCCCAGTGAACAGCCAGTGAAGCTGCAAGATGTCCTCCGGCTGAAAAGCCCATACAGGTTATATCTTCAGGATTGATATCATATTCATAGGCATTTTTTCTGATATAAGCCAGTGCCGCTGCTGCTTCAAGCAAATTTGTCGGAAATGGCTTATGGTAAACCGAATAACTAAGCACGAAGCATTGAATTCCTTTTCTAAGCAACGCAAATGCAATTGGCTCGCCTTCTCTATCTGAAATATAATCATAACCACCACCAGGCAAAATAAGTACAGCCGGTCTGTTGTGTCTTCCAATCTCAGGTGAAATATCAGCAACATAAGTTGTAAGAATAGGATTGGTACCTTCTGCACTCAGTCCTGCTTTTTCATATGGTATTTCTAAATTTATTTTTTTATAAATCATTTTAATACTTCTTTCCTTTTATTAACAGTTAGCTTTTTAAAGCTGACTATAATGCAGTGTTAACTCCACAACCACTACAGCCTCCACAGGCAGGTATAGGATTTGATACTATACCATCCTTCATTTCCTGAACCATGCATATTGCCTGCGATGAAATTCCTTCAAGCTGACCTGTAAATCCAAGTCCTTCTTCAGTAGTTGCCTTTACACTTACCTGGTCAGTCTCAATTTTTAAAGCTCTTGCGATATTTTCACGCATCTGCTGAATGTGAGGTGCCATCTTAGGCTTTTGAGCAATAATAGTAGCATCAATATTTCCAATGACATAGAGATTTTCACTAAGAATTTCACCAACACGTTCCAAAAGCTTCAAGGAATCTGCTCCTTTGTAAGTCGGATCATTATCCGGGAAGTGTTTTCCAATGTCTCCTAAGGCACATGCTCCTAAAAGTGCATCCATAATTGCATGGAGCAGCACATCTGCATCAGAATGTCCCAGAAGTCCAAGCTCATAATCTATTTTTACACCGCCGATAATCAAATCTCTGTCAGGTACCAGGCGATGAACATCATATCCCATTCCTACTCTCATTTATTTTTTCCTCTTTCTTTTACAAGCAGAATTGCAAGCTTTTATGCTTTCTGCTCATCAAGTTTAATTTCTCTTTATAGCTGATATTTAAGAGTACTTCCTCTTACCGATAATGAAAAATCCACTACTAAAATAAGAGTACCATTAACAGCTAAAGCTTTTCAGATTGGTTAGACCATTTCTGAATATGTACCCATATACTTAAATTCCTCACCCTGATGTTCAAGCTCCGATAAAAGGGTTAAAAATTCAGGTGAATATACACTTGCTTCCAAATCAAAGTAGAACAAAAATTCAAAATTTCTGTCAGGTATTGGTCTTGATTCAATTTTTAGAAGATTAATTCCAAGTGCATAAAATTTACTCATAACTTTATAAAGTGCACCCGGCTTATGATCTACTACCATCATTACTGATGTTCTATCAGCCCCAGGATAAATCTCGAGATTTTTTGTAAAGCAGATAAAACGAGTAAAATTGTTGCCATTATCCTGTACGCACTTTTCAACTGCATCTAGATTATAAAGGCTTGCGCATGAACGACTTGAAAGAGCTGCTACATCTCTGCGTTCAGATTCTGAAACCATTTTTGCAGCCATTGCTGTATTCTTTACAATCGTGAGCTTTGCATGAGGAAATTCTCTTTTGAGATAGCTGTCACACTGGCTTATTGCCTGCTCATGAGAAAAGATTTCTTTAATTTCAGACTTTTTGGTTCCTTTCTTTGCAAGGAGGTTATGATCAATTTTCAGTCTTAAGCTCTTTACAATAAAGAAGTCATACTTTGCCATCAGGTCATAAGTAGTCTTTACTGAACCGGCTGTTGAATTTTCTATTGGAAGTACACCATATTTGCAGGTTCCTTCTTCTACTGCCTGGAAAACATTTTCAAAATTTTCAAAATAGGTTATTGCAGGCACTTTAAAGAACTTAGTTGCTGCTATCTGGCTATAAGCACCTTCAACGCCCTGGCAAGCTACTGTTGCAAGCTGAGGGAAGAGCAAAGAGGTCTCCTCAAGCGAATTTGTCACACTGTCTACAAGCTCTGAGGTTGGATAAATAACATCATGCTGATAGGACTTGCTGATTTCCATTATCATTGAATACAATACTCTTGAATAGCTACTGAATTCATCACCTGCAAGCTCACTGATTCTTGCCAGAAGCTTTCTCTCTCTACTCTCGTCGAGCGTATTCATATTGTTTATTTTCTTGTATTCTGCAATATCCTTTGCAACGGACATTCTTTCCTTAAACAAATCAATAAGCTGATTGTCTATTTCATCTATTTTCTTTCTGCTGTCTTGTATATCAATCATACTTTTCCTCCATAATTGCATACTACTAATAGTTATAATACATTTCAAAGGTTTTAGCAAGTAATATTGATTTTTCGTATTATTGATATTTGATTTTTTGATATTGATATCTAATTTTACTCTTATTATTTACTGACATTTTTCAAAAAATCTACGAATGTAATAGGGATTGAAAGAAGTGAGATTACACGATTTTAGAAAAGCTGGCAAGACAAAATTTTACTGAGACATAACGAAAACTCTTCGATGTAGAATAGAACCATGCCCTAACAAAAAAGGCACTGTAAAAATACAGTGCCCAAACAATAGCGAAGGAGGGATTTGAACCCACGACACCACGGGTATGAACCGTGTGCTCTAGCCAACTGAGCTACTTCGCCATGACGCTTAACGCGAACAATGGTTATTATATTCATAAAGCGCCTATTTGTCAACAAGAAATTTAAAAAGTTTTTTACAAGTATTTTAAAAAGGTTTTTATAAGTATTTTAAAAAGGTTTTTACAATATTTCAAAAAGGTTTTTACAATATTTCAACAATTCCTTTTAGTGACAAATATTTCAACACTTGAAGAATCCATAACTGCTATAAGCAGAGGAATATTTGCAAGAATTGCTTTCTATAGTGTAAATGTATATGGAAGCAGGTCACTCAAAAGCATCGTCTTCACTTCTTTATTTTCATCTCTAAGAATTACTGCTAAATCCTGCTTTCCTGAAAATTCGGCCATAACCTGTCTGCATACGCCACATGGCGAACAAAATCCCGGCTTGGAATTGTGTGTTCCTCCTGAAACTGCAATTGCCAGATATTCTTTTTTTCCTTCACTAATTGCCTTAAATATCGCACTTCTTTCAGCGCATACACCAGTAAATGCTGCTGTTTCTACGTTGCAGCCGGTATAAATACTTCCATCATTACAAAGCAAGGCTGCTCCGACACTGTATTTCGAATAAGGGCTATAAGAAAAGCTTCTTGCCTCATCTGCAATTTCCATCAGCTTATCAGCAAGATTAGGAATATCCGGAGTTATACCATACTCAATTGGCAGTGAGTAGGTAGTACGCTTTACTTCTTCTGTTTTTAAATTCTTAATTTCGTCCATAAAACTCCTCCTAAAATAATTATTTTATTTTTCAAACATATTTTCGCCAAAGTACCAAAATCGGTACACTTAATAGTTTATTATAAGCACATAAACAACTTAAAGCAATCGGAGGTACTAATAAATGAAAGAAACCACTCAAAACAAAACCACTGAAATACTCCTTGATCTTATCTTAGGTTCTCTTATACTTCTTATGTTTACAGGCAGAACCGGCGCTATAATCTCAGTCATCAGTTTTACAGTTATTCTTTGTACCGTCTTTATTTATACAAGCTTTTTAAATTATAAAAATTCAAAAGCTTCAAAAAACTCATATAAAGATAAAGCATCTAATGAAATTTTTAAAGCTACAGTTAAAGATGAGCCTACTAATATTTTTAAAGCTACAGTTGAAAAGGAACCAACTAAAATTTTGACAACTGAGGATAAGTTTAAACCTGTCAAGAAAAGTCACTGCGCAAATTCCTGTCTGACAGGTTGTAGAAAAAGAGCTTAGGCTTCAATTTCTTCAGGCTTGTAGTCTGTAAATATAGTAAGCTTTTCAATTCTGTTTCTGTCTACCTTTTTAACGACATATTTAGCCTTATTGTCGGTTACCCAATCGTTCTCTTCAGGTATACGTTCTAATAAATTTATGACATAGCCGGCTATTGAATCATAATCAATTTCATCTTCATTGATTTCAAGGCCGGTTATTTCATTTACCTCATCAATTTTTGCTGAGCCATCTACTAAATATTCATTTTCACTTATCTTGGTTATAAGATCCGTTTCGTCAAAATCATATTCATCACGAAGCTCACCTACTATTTCTTCAAGTAAATCTTCAATTGTGATAACACCTGCTGTTGCACCATATTCATCAAGCACGACACTTATCGAGATTTTCTTCTGACGCATTTCAGCTAACAAATCTGTGGTCTTTTTATATTCAAAAGTAAGATATGGCTTTCTTATTGCCTTCTTGATATCGAAGGCTTCGGGGGTTTCGTTAAATTTAAAGAAATCCTTCAAAAAGAGAATTCCGATTACATTATCAGTTGTCTCATGAAATACCGGAAGTCGTGAAAAATTACTTTCAATAAACTTATCCTGAATTTCTTTATAAGTAGACGTATCTTCAACAAACTCGACATCAATTCGTGGCACCATGATATCCTTTGCACGACTGTCTCCGAAATCAACCACATTTTCAATCATGTCACGTTCTTTACTTTCAATTACACCCTCTTCGTGACTTACATCTATTACTGTCAGAAGTTCATCCTCGGTTATAACTGCATTTTTTCTGTCCGGATTTATATGTAAAAGTTTCATAAATCCCCTGGATACCTTATTTAAGATAAAAATTACCGGGGTGAGGATTATACACAGTGCATAAATAATCGGTGCATAGGCCATGGCGATTGTATCAGCGTAAAGTGAAGCTGCATTTTTAGGTATAATTTCACCAAAAATCAGAATCACAAGTGTAAGAATACCGGTAGCAAGGCTTATTGGCAAATTTTCAAAATGCTTTTGAACAATAACTGTTGCCAAAGCTGATGCACTCAGATTTACAACATTATTTCCAATCAAAATAGCAGACAGCATCTTGGAAACATTATCAGTAAGCTTCAATACAAGATTTGCAGATTTCTTACCTGAATCAGCCAGATTTCTCATTTTTATTTTATTTACTGACGTAAGGGAAGTCTCGGCTGAAGAAAAGAAAGCCGACAATAACACAAGGACAATTAAAATCGGGACGGCAGGGTCCATTATTTTTTCACACTCCTAATTAATAATATTTCAATAATCCACCCAACTAAGTGAAGGGGACTCCTACTTTAAAGGTAGGGACTTTCAAAATTAAAGCGGATATTCGCTTTACGCAAGCACATTACCCTAGATTATATAAAATACTTGTTTTCTTGTCAATCATATTGGCAATAATAATACATTATATGATTCAGAATTGGAGAAATGTATGCAGGCTGATTTAACAAAAAAATGTGAATTTCTAACAGAGCTTCTTTCTGTTGATAATTGCTTTGACATGATAGCACGAGAACTGATTATCGGTGGCCGTTCGGCTATCATATATACAATAAATGGTTTTACTGATGCCGGTGTAATGCAACGAGTTGTGCAATATCTTATAGCTTTAAAAGAAGATGAAATTCCTAACGATATGAATGAGCTCGGTAAGAAATGTATTCCTTATGGTGATGTTACTATTTTAAAAACCTATGAACAAACTAAGCTTTTAGTATTCTCTGGTCTTACAGCCATTTTGATTGATGGTTTTGCAGAGGGTATTGCAATTGACTGTCGTGAATTCCCTTGTAGGGGTGTAAGTGAGCCGGATAAAGACAAGGTTATGAGGGGTTCACGTGATGGTTTTGTTGAAACTCTGGTTTTTAATATTGCTCTAATTCGCAGACGAATCAGAAGCAGTGAATTTTGTGCCGAGTTGCTTCAAATTGGTACCAGTTCAATGACTGACGTTTCTCTTTGCTACATGAAAGGTCGGGCTGATGAAAAATTCGTACAAAATGTCAAAGACAGACTTGAGCATGTAAGGCTTGACTCTCTTTGCATGAGCTGTGAAAGTCTTGCAGAGGCTATTTATAAAGGACGGTGGATAAATCCTTTCCCTAAATTTAAATATTCAGAAAGACCTGATACTACAGCTGCTTCACTCCTCGAGGGCTGTGTTGCCGTCATGGTAGACAACTCTCCTGCTGCCATGATTATTCCGACAACTCTTTTTGATATTATTGAGGATGCGGATGATTATTATTTTTCTCCTGTAACGGGTACCTATCTAAGGTTGTCACGCTTTATAATAACCCTGGCCACGCTTTTTATCACACCTCTTTATCTGCTCATTTGTAAATATCCTGCGTTTGTGCCTGAATGGCTGGTTTTTACGTTACCTGCAGAGCCGGTAAATATTCCTATTGTGCTGCAATTTATCATTCTTGAATTTGCTATTGATGGCTTGAAGCTGGCAAGTCTGAATACTCCGGATACTTTAAGTATGCCTCTTTCTGTTACTGCCGGTATCGTAGTCGGCGAATTTGCTATCAGCTCCGGCTGGTTCAACCAGGAAATTATGCTTTATATGGCTTTTGTTACGATAGCAAATTATTCTCAAAGCAGCTTTGAGCTTGGATATGCTCTTAAATTTATGAGAATTATTCTGTTAACTTCAACAGCTTTATTCGGAATCTGGGGATTTTTTGGTGGAATTGCTTTTGTACTCATCTGCATTATTTCAAATGAAACTGTCGCAGGAACACCTTATCTTTATCCTTATATTCCTTTAAATTTCAAAGAAATTTGTAAACAATTTTTAAGAGTGGATATAAAACAGAAGAAGTAAAAAACAAATTGAGTAATCAAAGCGGATATTCCAGGTCCGCTTTGCTACTTGCTCATAACCTTAAAGCCACTTCAGATAAGGTTAAAATCTAAGAGAAAAGGATTAGAACCAGCTGAGTTTTAAAGCTACAAAAAAAAGCTAATAAGGCCCGGTATGTAAACATACCGAGCCTTCAAGTTCATAATAAATGATTAGCTTAATTAAGCCTTTCCATCTGATCCGAGAACGTTAACGATCTTATGAGCTACCATGTCCTTAACAGCCTGACGAGCTGGCTTTAAGTACTGACGTGGATCGAAATGATCTGGATGCTCAGCGAAGTACTTACGGATATTTCCTGTCATTGCAAGACGGATATCTGAGTCGATATTGATCTTACATACAGCAAGCTTAGCAGCCTGACGTAACTGCTCTTCTGGGATACCAACAGCATCCGGCATATTTCCACCATACTGGTTAACCATCTTTACGAATTCCTGAGGAACTGATGATGAGCCATGAAGTACGATTGGGAAGCCTGGGAGTCTCTTGATACACTCTTCAAGAACGTCGAAACGAAGTGGAGGTGGAACAAGGATTCCTTCTTCATTACGTGTACACTGAGCAGCAGTGAACTTGTAAGCACCATGAGAAGTTCCGATTGCGATTGCAAGTGAATCACAGCCTGTCTTATCAACGAATTCCTCAACTTCTTCTGGACGTGTATAAGCTTCCTTACCAGCTTCTACAACAACCTCATCCTCGATACCTGCAAGAGTACCAAGCTCAGCTTCTACTACTACACCATGAGCATGAGCATATTCAACAACCTGCTTTGTTAAAGCGATATTGTCAGCAAATGACTTTGATGAAGCATCGATCATTACAGATGTGAAACCACCATCGATACATGACTTACAAAGTTCAAATGTATCACCATGATCAAGATGAAGTGCGATAGGGATCTCTGGATTTTCAGCAACTGCAGCTTCTACTAACTTTACAAGATAAGTATGATTAGCATAAGCACGAGCGCCCTTTGAAACCTGAAGGATTACAGGAGACTTAAGTTCTCCAGCAGCTTCAGTGATACCCTGAACGATTTCCATGTTGTTAACGTTGAAAGCACCTACAGCATAACCGCCGTCATATGCCTTCTTAAACATTTCAGTAGTTGTTACTAATGGCATTGTTTTTACCACCTTTCATTAAATATAATTTTTCGAAATAAGTCGAAAACAACTTTCCACTTCGTATTATAACCTAAAATGCAGTTATATGTAAATAACTTATTGTAGATTTTCTCATCTTTTTTTACTTAAGCAAGTCTGAAAGCAATCATATCGTATTGCTTTGCCACTTAGTGAATAATCGGGCTTTCTTCCTGCTAAGTATGCACCCTTTAATGGTCTTTTTATCACAATTTTCCTTGGCATTGCTTTAAAGGCTGCATTTAATAGCTCTTCTTCATTGTCACAAGGCTTTTCAAGATTATGAATCAACTGAAATTTCTTTTTTACCAATGCACTCTTTTGCCTTTGTGGAAACATAGGATCAAGTAATATTACATCGATTTCCTTTTTTTCTTTCTCACCTGATTCGCTAATTTGGTGTGAATTTAATTGAGTGGCATTGTCCTCTGCTTCCTTATCCAAGCTTAGAGCATAATTGTTCAGTGCTTCTATGCTGTCACCTTCAATCAGATGCAAACTTGTCACAATAGTTTTAAGCTCCGGAATCTCCAAGGCTCTTTTAATAGTATCCCTGAGCAAGGCTGCTATTACCGGATCCTTTTCATAAAGTGTAACATTGCAGCCCGCTGCCGCAAGTAGCAGTGAATCTTCACCCATTCCGGCAGTTGCATCTATTACATTAAGCGGCCTGTCTAAGCCCTTTATCTTCGTTGCCTTTACCAGCATTTCTCCGGATAAATTGTTGAGCTTAAGTCTGGGTAGCAGCCTGGTAAAATCGCCTCGTATTGTCTGATGCTGGCCTTTGTTTTCTTCTCCTTTGCCGAAGCAAAGTCCGGCTTCATCATAGCACAGATAAACGCCCTCAAAGAGTGTAGTATGAGTATATTCTATCAGCTCTGCTTTAAAATTTGATTCTGATAGGTGCTCCACCAGACGTTTCGCTTCTTCCAGCTTTTCCGGCTGCTTTACATAGACCTTGATTGAATATCTGTCATCTAGCTTTTCTGTCATTTACATTCACCATAAACCACTTTGCCATTGCAGATAGTGTAATGAACTTTTCCAGGTAGTTCCCAGCCTTTAAATGGTGTGTTTTCAGCCTTTGAAAAGAAGTGGTCTGCCTTCCAGATTTCGTTTTCACCAAAGATTACCAAATCAGCAGCTGCTCCTTCTACCACTCCCTCCGGAATAATTCTATAAAATTCAAGTGGATTTTTATGCATAAGTTCAATAAGCTTTAGCAAGGTAATGTGGCCTGGCTGCACGAGCGATTTTATTCCTAGTGCCAGAGAAGTTTCAAGTCCGGTAATTCCACTTGGTGCCTGTGCAAGCGGCTTGGCTTTTTCCTCAGTACTGTGAGGTGCATGGTCCGTAACTATCATGTCGATTGTGCCATCCTTCAAGCCTTCAATTATTTTAAGTCTGTCTTCTTCCGTTCTAAGCGGAGGATTCATTCTTGCAAGTGTGCCATATTCTAAAACAGCAGCTTCGGTAAGTGTAAAATGGTGAGGTGTTGCTTCGGCATGAATATCAGCACCTAATTTCTTAGCTGTACGGACAAGCTCAACGGAATTGCCTGAGCTTATGTGCTGTATGCAGACAGATGCTCCTGTATTGAGTGCCAGCATACAGTCTCTTGCTACCATTATATCCTCTGCCGTTCTGCCAGCACCTCCATAGCCTAGCTTTTCAGATACAATACCTTGATTTACACCTGGTGATGCTATAAACAAAGGATCCTCCTCGTGAAGGCTTATTGGTAAATCAAGTTCTTTTGCTTTAAGCATTGCCTCAAGTAAAAGCTTTTCATCAAGAATAGGTATTCCGTCATCAGTAAAGCCTGCGGCTCCTGCCTCTGCCATTTCTGCCATATCTACCAATTCTTCACCTTTTAAGCCTTTCGTGACTGTGGCAGTCTGAAGTACATGAATTCCTGTCTTCTCACCCTTATCCTGGATATATTTGAGTGTATCCAGGTTGTCAACTGCAGGCTTTGTATTTGCCATGCAGATTACTGTAGTAAAGCCACCATGAGCCGCTGCTGCTGCGCCGGTTTCAATATCCTCTTTGTAAGTAAAGCCGGGATCTCTGAAATGCACATGGGTATCAACGAGACCCGGTGCTACAACTTGACCTGTTGCATCAATTATCTGAAGTTTTGCATCGGCTTCAAGGGAAGCTTCCAAATCTTTACCGGTTTTAATAATTTTGTTTCCATCTATCAGAATGTCTTTTATCTCATCCGTATAATTTACATCATCTACTACGCGTCCACCTTTGATTAAAAGCATACAGGTTTCCTTTCTCTTATTAGAATTTATTTTTGTAGACATCCACTTCAACTTTTATCAATTAATTTTAGTATACATTCCATTTGCATGCATATAAATTTAATAATCTTAATTGCTGTTTAGCTTACATATATTTTTGCTATTTGTAAGCCAATTTTATATGGATTTTCTGATTAATTTTATTAATGATTATGGCATCTTTGCCATGCTGCTAATGGTCTTTTTGGAATATGCCTGCTTTCCGGTATCGAGCGAAATAATTCTGCCTCTTGCCGGTGCTGTTGCACTTGCTTGTGGTTGGTCTTACTCTCTTATGGTTATCTGCAGTGGTATTGCAGGACTTCTTGGCACTTATTTGGTATTTGTAATTGCACGTAAGGCTTCCTTTAAGATTTCATGCGTAAGCAATTCACACCATAAATCTCAGAAATTCAAAGCTTCCAAAGAAAAAAGAAATTTAAAAATACCTTTTTTCAATAAAAGCAATAAAAATATCGGTGCAGCTTCTTTTTCAAGAAGTCAGTTTCTGATTCATAAATATGGTAAATTTGCTGTTGGTGTCGGGCGCATCGTTCCACTTTGCAGAACTTATATTGCCATTCCAGCAGGTATTTCAAGCATGAGTCATGGTGAATATCTTATTTGGTCTTTTTCAGGAATTCTGATTTGGAACAGTGTCCTGATAGGTGCCGGCTATTATCTCGGCTCACATTGGAACGAAACCGAAATTATCTACCAAAGGTATAATCTTATTATCTGCATTGCGATAAGCATTTGTATTTTAGTCCTACTAATTCGCAGGTTTATTTCCAGGAACCCAAAATAAATGTATATACTATGACTTTATCCTATACTAAAGCTTAGGGATTTGAGGGCTACATTATCAATTTTAGAGTAAGGTATTTCTCTTTTTTATACAACTCTTTCGATAATAATAGCTAAAGATACTTATTCCACAGGCTGCAACAAAGCTGGCAGAATAAAGAACTGCCTTTCGTGCACAGGTTGCACAGTAATCTTCAGTGTCGGAAATCAAATCCTCATTACGACTTATATATTTTTCCATTAGAGCATAATCGTCTGTGCCTTTTGTCATTTCTGAAAGCTGTGCCTTCTGGTCAGCAAGCACATTTGTATAGCTGTCTATTGAACCTGACAGCTTCGCATAATTAAAGAAATTCGTGAAAATAGGGAATATAAGCAGTATAGCTACAATTACGCAAAGGGTTCCGAGATATTCGAGATTGTCTGCCCTCATCGTCAGCTTGCGATGAAGATTTAGCTTTTCTTCGTGAACCTTTTCTTCCTCAATGAAGCCCTGAATTTCGTTTTTCGTAAATGTATGACCACATGCAAAGCATTTCTTTGAATCAAATCTTATCAATTCATTACAATTTGTACATCTTACCATCTTAAATCCCCCTAAAAGTGTCTGAATAAACAGCTAAATTTCCTAATCTGACAAAAAGTTCCTCCGCCAAAAAGCGGAGGTAACTTTAATGTAAAATTAGAAAATGCTATTAATATCCTCAATCATATCTACTACTGCCTGTCTTGAAGCATCGGCAAAATTCTCAGGAGCAAAGGTCTCTTTATATTTATCGTTCTTATAGGCTGCAATTATTCCACGACTTGAATTTACAATTGCACCAAGACCATCTTTATTGAAATATGGAACAAGGTCGGCTGCTTTACCGCCCTGTGCACCATAGCCCGGAACCAGAATGTATGCCTTTGGCATAACTTTTCTTAGCACCTCACCCATCTGAGGATAAGTTGCACCTACTACTGCGCCTACATAGCTGTAGTCATCGCCCATGCAGGCCTCTCCCCACTCAGCTACCTTTTCGCCTACGATTTCATATAATGGCTTGCCATCTACTAATCTGTCCTGAAATTCTCCGCTACTTGGATTGCTTGTCTTTACAAGAACAAAAATGCCCTTCTTTTCTTTGTTACATACATCGATAAAAGGATTGATTCCGTCTGAACCAAGATATGGATTTACTGTTGCAAAATCCTCATCAAAGCCATAGTATTCTTTACTTCCAACTGTTACCTTTCCTAGGTGAGCTGTAGCATAAGCTGCTGAAGTTGAACCAATGTCACCTCTTTTAACATCACCAATTACAACCAGTCCCTTTGATTTACAATAATCTACTGTCTTTTTAAAAGCTGCAACACCCGGTACACCAAAGGCCTCATACATTGCAACCTGTGGCTTAACAGCAGGGATAAGATCATAAGTTGAATCTACAATTGCCTTATTAAACTGCCAGATTGCCTCAGCTGCTCCTTCAAGCGTTTCACCATATTCCTTAAATGCAGCTGCCTTTACGCAATCAGGGATATGAGCCATTGTAGGATCAAGACCTACTACTACAGGTGCATTCTTCTTTTTAATTTCATTGACAAGCTTGTTGATCATTTGATTTATCTCCTATTTTAAAATTTATTCATTCTTAGTAAAGCTAAAAAGCTCATTACTTGGTATTGTACCAAATAATGAGCTTATAATCAATCACTGATTGAAACCTGACAATGTTTTTTACAACAGGCTATGCCATACTTTACTATATTTTTCATTCCATCCTCATGCAACCGTTGGTCATATTTTTTATCAGCTATCTGTACCAAAGCTGCCTTGCTTGCCTCTTTCAATTTATCTGCTTTTGCATACTTTATTTCAATTACAATGCCTGTTCTGCTTTCGGGAACTTCAACCAAAATGTCACTATATCCTTCTCCTGATTCAGAATTTGAAAGCACATCCCAATTTTCTTTATGGCTTAAAAGCCCAAGAAGTATTCCATGGTAAAAATTTTCCTTGTGGCTATTGCTAACCATAGTATCTCTAATGCTTATCGTATTCCACAGATAATCATTAAAAATAGTCTCAATTGCCTCTGCATCGCCAGCAGGGAAAGCTTCACAAAACCTATTTAACTTTGTCTTATCACTTTTAATATTATCATCAAACCACTTTTGTATTTGTTCAATAAATAGATTTCTAATTTCCAGATTAGGGATTTTGAGTTCATAAGTTGTACCACTAATCTGTTTAGATTGTGTTAAGTAACCCGTAAGGAAAAGCACAGACCAAAGGTTATCAATCGTATCATCCAATTCACTATAAGTAAGCTCAGGGCGAATGTTTTTCGTCACACTCTCTCCGGCAATCAATTGTTCGATTTCGTTTCGAGTCTTATTCCCCGCTTTGTCTATAAATCTTCTAACCAATGCATTAGCACTGGTATTTGCCCAGTAATTCTTAAAAAACATATTCGGATTATCTTTCAAGTCATCGCAACAACTGATAACATCCCATGGACAATAAACCGATGTATTACCAAATTTATATCCATCATACCATT
>CAZVBH010000048.1:0-16288 GCA_964625275.1 uncultured Lachnoclostridium sp. | reverse complement strand
TGAATAGTAGGAGGTGCAGGCTTTAAGTGCAGCTCTTGCATCAGGTTGAGCTACATAAATTTTATAGTTTCGTTCTCTCAAGCTGTATTGATAAGTTCCTTCAATACCTTGCTCCTTCATATATTCGATAATGCCCTGAGCAGCTTCTTCACTGGTAAGAGAGAAGACAGATACCTGTCTTATTTCCTTAACTTCCTCAACTACAGTTAATTCTTCATTGCAGTCAGGACATACTGTCAGTGAATCATCTTCAAATACTTTTTTACATTTTGGACAAGTTTTAGACATTTATATTTCCTCCTCGTGCAAAATTGCACATATCAATTATATACATAAGTCTTAAATTTATCAAGTTTAATAATGATTTATTATAAAAATGTAATGTGATTTGGCATTTTGCACAGTTTTAGGCATAGTTTTTTGGATATTTTTACCATTGAGGCCTTATGGTTATGAGCAAGTAGCGAAGCGGAGCTGGAATATCCGCTTTGATTGACCTGATTAAAAATTCCATAGAAATTAAGACTGCCACTGATTTTTACTGGAGAATATTACTAAATTCAAGCTTTATAAATATTACGAAAATCTAATTTTATAGACATGTTGCACAAATACTCAATTAAAATTTTATGCATTATGAATTATTGTAAGAATGACAAAAAAATTAAATTTGGTGAGATTTATTTTTAACTTTAGATTATGATAACTTTATCAAAAAAAGAATTTCGAAGGATGGTTTTATATGAAACTCGAAAAATTTGAATATGCAAAGGAATATATTAGAGAAGGCACCTGTTGCTTTCGCCGTTTACGCAGACTATCTGAGGTTTCAAATCGCAAATATGAACAGGCAACCAATATTTCGCCTTTGATTTGCAGAGAAACAGAAATTTCATACAATTTCAATCCGAATGTGATTGAAAACAAAATAGTTGACATGATATATTCTAAGCAGCTATGTGATGAGACCTTTCATGAATGTATCGGTTATTGTAAAACCCTGAATGTGATTGATGATGAAACCGGCTCAATGATTCTTTTTTATTATTTTTTTCTAAATGTTTCAATTGCAGATATATCTAAGCAACTGTTTGTAGGCAGGAAAACCTGTTACAGACATTTAAACAAAGCTGTTTCTCAACTTGATGATTATTTGAGAGAAAGTGGAAATTATAAAATCAAAAGCACGAATAATTAACTTAGAAAACACTTTACAAATTCAGGTGGTTATCATATCATTAAACCATATTAATTACTATTGGAGGTATATTATGGCTTGGTGTCCAATTTGTAAAAATGAGTATCGGGATGGATTTAAATATTGCTCAGAATGTAAGGTTAAGCTTGTAGATTCACTTGAACCTTTGCAGGAGGAAAAAGTTCCTCTTTGCAATTTTGATTCTGAGGAGGTTGCCAAAAAGTTTGTTAAATTTTTGAATTATTCAAAATTTAAAAATTATTTAGATATTACTGATGATGGTTATTTCATCAAATGTGACAAGGATGATTTTAGAGCCGGTCAGGCAAAGGTTAAAGGCTTTGTTAATGTTGAAAAAAACCTTAAAATTCAGCGTAATATTGATTCGAGCTACTATATCTTTGAAAATCCTGAAGCTGTAAGTGATGACTGCAAAGGCATCAAATCTAATGAAGATACTGAAAATTCTGATAACGATGGAGATTTAGCTGATTCGGAAAATTTGGCTGATTCGGAAAAATATTCAGCTGCCAACGCTCATGAGGCCTTGATTGAACAGGCTAAGCAGCTTGATCAGACTCATACATATCAATCTAAAAGATTCAAGGCTGATGAAACGCTTAATTCAGGAATAATGTTTCTTGTTTTTGGCGCATTTGGCTTAGCCTTTGTCGGCTTGAACTTTATTGGAGTACTCCATTTGCTTGTTTTGGGATTTTCATCTATTGTAATGTCCTTGATTTTCTTGGGAATGATTATTGGTGGATTTATTTCTATCAAGTCAGCTAAAAGGATGACCTCAGAGGCTAATGAAGAGGATGCTTTTACTGAGCAGCTGAAAAGCTGGGCAAAGGATAATCTCACTTATGAAAGAGTTCATTCTGCCGATGAAGCAGGTGCTTCTGAAGAGTTTAACGTTTTATATAGAATTAATTATATTAAGGATGTCCTTTCGAAGCAGTTTGAAGGGCTTGACGAAGCATTCCTTGATTATTTTTCAGAGGAATTTTATTACGAAAATTTTGAAAGCGAAGGTAAAGACGATTGAAGGAAACAAAGCTTGCATTAAGCGATGAGATTTTGATGTCAATTGAAAAGCCTGCCAGATATATCGGTGGTGAGGTAAATATGGTCAGAAAGAATCCTGCGGACGTTGATATACGTTTCTGTATGTGCTTCCCTGATGTTTATGAAGTTGGAATGAGTCATTTGGGTATTCAGATCCTTTATGATATGTTTAACCGTCGTGACGACATTTATTGCGAAAGAGTTTACTCGCCATGGCCTGATTTGGATAAAATTATGAGGGATAAGCATATCCCTCTTTTTGCACTTGAAAGTCAGGATCCTATCAAGGATTTTGACTTTTTGGGCATTACTCTTCAATATGAAATGTGTTATACAAATTGTCTGCAGATTATTGATTTGGCAGGTATACCACTTTTAGCCAAAGACAGAACAGAAGAGGATCCTATTGTTATTGCCGGTGGCCCTTGTGCCTATAATCCAGAGCCGATTGCCGATTTTTTTGATATTTTCTACATGGGTGAGGGCGAGACTCAGTACTACCCAATGATGGATAAATATAAAGAAATTAAAGCAAATGGTGGCACCAGAGAGGATTTTTTAAGGTGGGTATGTACACTTCCCGGAATGTATGTTCCTAAGTATTATGATGTTACATATAATGAGGATGGTACAATAAAAAGCTTTGGGCCTATTAATGATTTTGCTCCGGCTAAAATCCGAAAAGAAGTGGACATGAGTCTTTCTGAGACATTTTATCCGGAAGAGCCTTTGGTTGCACTGATTCAGCCAATTCAGGACAGAGTTGTGCTTGAAATTCAGCGTGGCTGTATAAGAGGCTGCAGATTTTGCCAGGCCGGTATGATTTATCGCCCTATTAGAGAAAGAAGTCTTGAATTTCTGAAGGACAAGGCTAAAAAGATGCTGGATTCAACAGGTCAGGAGGAAATTACGCTAAGCTCTCTCAGCTCCAGTGATTATTCAAAGCTTCAGGAGCTGGTATATTATCTTATTGGTGAATATCAGGATAAGCATATCAACGTGGCTTTGCCATCACTTAGAATCGATGCTTTTGCTCTTGATGTTATGAAGAAGGTTCAGGATGTCAACAAGAGTTCAATTACCTTTGCGCCGGAGGCCGGCTCACAGAGAATGCGTGATGTAATTAATAAAGGTCTTACAAAGGAAGATATTTTAAATGGTGCAATGCTCGCCTTTAGAGGAGGCTGGAATAAGGTTAAGCTCTATTTCATGCTTGGCCTTCCAACCGAGACTCCTGAGGATGCAAAGGCAATTGCTCATTTAGCAAATGATATAGCAGCTGCCTATTATACACTTCCAAAGGATGAAAGAAATGGAAGAGTAGCAATTACTGCCAGTACCTCCTTCTTTATTCCAAAGCCCTTCACTCCATTCCAGTGGACGGCAATGCAGGATAAAAACATTTTTACAAGTCAGCAGCAGACATTAAGTGCTGAGCTTAAAGAAATGATTAATTATAAGAGCATCAGATATATTTGGCATGATGCTAAGACCTCTGAGCTTGAAGGTGTGTTTGCAAGAGGTGACAGAAAGCTTTGCTCTGTGATTTTGGAATGTTATAAAAGAGGTTGTATTTTCGATGCCTGGGGAGAGTATTTCAATTATGATATTTGGCTCGAGGTTATGCGTGAAAAGGGAATAAGCGTTGAATTTTATAATAACAGAGAAAGAAGCTTCGATGAAATACTTCCTTGGGATTTCATTGATGTAGGAGTTACTAAAAAGTTTTTGTGGCGCGAGTATGAAAATGCAAGGGCTGCATTGGTAACACCTAACTGCAGAGCAAAATGTGCGGGCTGTGGCGCTGCTTCATTTGGAGGAGGTGTATGCTTTGAGAGTAAGAATTAAATTTGCAAAGTATGATACACAAAGATTCATTGGTCATTTGGATGTGATGAGATATTTCCAAAGACTATTTAACAGATCCGGTCTGCCTGTAAAATACTCAGAAGGCTATCATCCTCATCAAATATTGAGCTTTGCTCAACCCTTAGGACTTGGAATCACAAGTGATGGCGAATATCTGGATCTTGAGCTGACAAAAGAGCTTGATACTGCTTTTATTGTTAATGCCTTAAATGAAAAGGTTTCTAATGGCTTTACGATTTTAGATTGTGTAAGACTTAGTGACAGAGAAGAAAATAAGAAGCTTGTAACGGCGATGTCTCTTATTTCACGTTCAGTATATATGCTTATTTTGAAGGATGGTTATGAAGTCTCTGCCAATGAATTTGAAAAGGCTCTTGTTGATTTTACGACAAAAGAAAAAATTAATGTATTAAAGAAAACTAAAAAGGGCGAACGTGAGATTGATTTAAAAGAATTTGTCTATGAGGTCTGCATGGACACGGATGGTTTCATACCGATTTACAAAGCACCTTTGGCAAATTCTGTTATTAAAGAAGACGAAATTGGCTTTAAGACGGCTCATGCACCGGAATTTGACAATGGAATTAAATTCATTGTAAGCTTAGCAGCAGGAAGTGAGACAAATATTAATCCTGAGCTGTTTATAGAAGCCCTGATTTCTAATGCGGGATGGAGTTTTGGTAAAGAGGCCTTTAGGATTCACAGGATGGATTTATATGGAGGCAGTTCTTCAGAAAGTGTGCCATTATGTCAAATACCTTAATTTTATATGAGAAAAATAATGCTTATGTAACTGCCGGCTTCGTTGAAAATAAGCTGAGTCTTTTTGAAATTGAAGAAAAAGACAATCCATACAGAGTAGGCAACATATATGCGGGACGTGTTTCTAAGATTGTAATGCATCTGAAATCGGCCTATATAGACATTGGCATGCCTAAGCTTTGTTATATGGAGCTTTCTCAGAAAACATGCTTTGTTTCTGACAAGCTTCATCCTGACGGAGAGTTACATGTCGGGGACATTATTCTCGTACAGATTGTGCGTGATGCTACTGCTACGAAGCCTGTTTCGGTTTCTTCAGAAATTGGTATAGCTGATAAATATTTTGTTACTAAATTAGGCTCTGAGGCCAAAATTACTTTTTCTTCTAAAATAAAGGATGGGATATACAAAAAGGCTGTTAGGAAAGAGCTTGAAGGCATTATGATTAACCGCCTTAACCTCTTAGTCAGGACAAATGCCAAAGATTTAGAAGCTGAAGACCTTTCAAAAGAAGCTCTTAGAAGCATTTCATTTTTTCAAAGCATACTTGATGCTTTGGCTACAAAGCAAAAAGCTACGCTTATATACAAAAAAGAGTCTGATTACATTACTAATCTCAGAGACAATAGTGTTTTAAAGTATGACAAGGTTGTAACGGATTCGCCTGAAATTTATTTAAATTTAAAGGAATGGATTAAAGAACAGGAATCGGCTTCTGTACCTCCTGAGATTTCTTTTTATTCTGATAAAATTCTGCCTCTTGAAAATCTTTATGATATGCGAAAAAACATATCTGAGCTTTGCAGGTCCAGGGTTTGGCTTAATTCCGGAGCACATATAGTAATTGAACAGACTGAAGCAATGATTACAATTGACGTAAATTCTTCAAAATCAAGTGCTTCTTCTAAAAATTTTAAGGATGGATTTTCAAAAATAAATATAGAAGCTGCCAAGGAGATAGTAAGGCAGTTAAGACTTAGAAGTCTTTCAGGCATAATAGTAATTGATTTTATAAATATGAAGGATGTTTCTTCTAAAGATTTTCTCGATAAATTTACTGAAATTTGTAAAGCAGATCCGGAAATAAAGGTCGTTGACATGACAGGTCTTGGCCTGGTTGAAATAACAAGAAGAAGGAACAGACAGCCGGTTTATGAGCTTATTAAAAAGTATAAATTGGACGAATAGAAAATTGATGAGAAAAGCTAAAAAACTCTCAAAAAAGAAAAGCTAAAAAACTGCCAAAAATAGCTAAAAAACTGTTAAAAAAAGCTTGACAGATTCTTCTTGAAAGTGTATATTATTCAAGTATGCCGCGTAATGAGGTTTCAAAGCTCTGAATTTTCAGACACCGTAATTAGCGAGTAATGATAAATAGGAGGTGCACTTAATGTACGCAATTATTGCAACTGGTGGTAAGCAGTACAAAGTAGCTGAAGGTGATATCATTAGAGTAGAAAAACTTGGCGTAGGTGAAGGCGAGCAGGTTGAATTTGATCAGGTTCTCGCAGTAAACAACGGTGAATTAGTTGTTGGAACACCTGTTGTTGCAGGTGCTAAAGTTTCTGCCAAGGTATTAGGCGAAGGAAAAGCTAAGAAAGTTATTGTTTACAGATACAAGAGAAAGAGCGGTTACCATAAGAAGAATGGTCATCGTCAGCAGTTCACTAAGGTTCAGATTGAATCTATCACATTATAATTTTACATCCTTGTAAAATTTATCAGTACTTAAGTATTTGATTATGTGAGGAGCTGAGATGATTACCGTAAAAGTATATGGCGAAGCTGATGCCTTTAATGGTTTTGAAGTAAGTGGTCACGCAGGCTATGATGATTATGGACGAGATATTGTCTGTGCATCTGTTTCTGTTTTGGCAATAAATACTATTAATTCCATAGAAAAGTTTACAAATGATGATGCTAAGGTTGAGTCTAAGGATGGTTATTTAAAGCTTATTGTTGAGAAGCCTTCTTATGAAGCTGAGCTTTTGATTAATTCCTTTGTGCTTGGCATTACAGACATATACGAAGAATATGGTGACAAATTTTTGAAGCTTGTTTATTGACAGATTTATAAGATTAATAGGAGGTAGATGGTCATGTTAAAGATGAACCTTCAGTTATTCGCTCATAAAAAGGGTGTTGGTTCTACAAAGAACGGACGTGATTCAGAATCTAAGAGATTAGGTGCTAAGAGAGCTGACGGACAGCATGTATTAGCAGGAAATATTCTTTACAGACAGCGTGGAACAAAGATTAATCCTGGTCTTAATGTAGGCATTGGCGGAGATGATACTCTTTACGCTCTTAAGGATGGAGTTTTAAGATTCCAGACAAAGGCAAAAGGAAAGAAATATGCTAATGTAATTACAGAAGAGTAATTTAGATTTTATGCCCTGATGATTTTTCATCAGGGCTATTTTTTTATATGTGGTTTGTAAGTTGATTTTTTACTTAAATATATGTTATACTATCCATGTATAACCTTTGAGCGTTTTAATGAAAAAATAATAAACAAATTGATTTTAATAGGAGGTCGCGATGTTCGCAGACACAGCAAAGATATATATTCGCTCCGGTAAGGGCGGCGATGGTCATGTTGGCTTCAGACGTGAGCTTTTTGTTGCTGCCGGCGGTCCCAATGGTGGAGACGGTGGTAAAGGTGGAGACTTGATTTTTGAAGTTGATGATGGCCTTAATACTCTAAACGAGTTCAAATATAAGAGAAAATATTGCGCCCAGGATGGTGAGCCCGGTGGCAACAATAATTGTACTGGTCGTGATGGTGAGGACATGATTATTAAAGTTCCTGCAGGAACAATCATAAAAGAAGCCCAGACCGGCAAGGTTATTGCAGATATGTCAGGTGATAACAGGCGTGAAGTTATCTTAAAAGGTGGCAGAGGTGGCAAAGGAAACCAGCATTATGCAACTCCTACAATGCAGGTGCCTAAATATGCCCAACCCGGTCAGAGAGCAATGGAGCTTGATGTTATCCTTGAATTAAAGGTCATTGCGGATGTCGGACTTGTCGGCTTTCCTAATGTTGGAAAATCAACCTTTCTTTCAAGAGTTACAAATGCAAAACCAAAGATTGCCAATTATCATTTCACAACCTTAAATCCAAATCTTGGTGTTGTTGATTTTAATGGCGATGGCTTTGTTATAGCAGACATCCCGGGCCTTATTGAAGGTGCTTCAGAGGGAATTGGTCTCGGCCATGAATTTTTAAAGCATGTTGAAAGAACCAGAGTTATTGTTCATATTGTTGATGGTGCCGGAGTGGAAGGCAGAGATCCTGCTGAAGATATCAAGAAGATTAATCATGAATTATATTCCTATAATCCTGCTCTGCTTGATAAGCCTCAGATAATTGTTGCAAATAAAATGGATGTGCTTGCACCTGATGAACAGGAAATTGCGCTGGAGCTTTTACGAGAAGAGCTTAAAGAAGAGCTTGATAAGGGAATCGAGCTTGTACCTATTTCGGCAGTTTCCGGCCAAGGTGTAAAGGAGCTTCTCTATAAGATAGATGCTTTGCTTAAGACTCAGCCAAAAGAGGTATATGTATTTGAAAAAGAATACAATCCAGGCGATTATGTTGACGAGGATTTACCATTTACAGTTGAATTTGATGATGTCAATAACTGTTACTGGGTTGAAGGTCCTAAAATCGAAAAAATGCTCGGCTATACCAATATTGATACAGAAAAAGGCTTTGAATTCTTCCAGAATTTCTTGAAGACAAGCGGAGTTTTAGAACAGCTTGAAGCACTTGGAATTAAAGATGGCGATACAGTAAGAATGTATGGTCATGCTTTTGATTATTATAAATAAGGAGTACTATATGACTACAAAGGAAAGAGCCTATCTTAAAGGACTTGCAATGAACCTTGATGCCATTTTCCAGGTGGGAAAGGGCAGAGTTACACCTCAGAATACAGCGGCTATTGAGGAAGCTCTTGAAGCTAATGAGCTTATTAAAATTAGTGTTCTCAATAACTGTCTCGAGGATCCTAAGGAAATTGCCCAGACTATAGCTGAAAGGACTAATTCTCAGGTCGTTCAGGTTATTGGTAAGAAAATTGTATTGTATCGTAAGTCAAAGACTAAACCTAAGATTGAATTTCCAAAGTCAGGCAAGGGAAAGCCTGCTAAATAATTCCTGATTTGGCAGTTAATTTTAAGAATTATCGAAGAAAGAAGCGGGACTTTTCAGATAAGGTAAAATGCTTAAATGAACAGTTGAGAAATGAAATGAAAACAATTGCTATTTTGGGTGGCTCTTTTAGCCCTTTTCATAATGGACATGCTGCAATGGTCTTAGCTGCCAAAAAACAGCTACGTCCTGATGAAATATGGCTCATGCCATCAAAAAGACCACCTCATAAACCTTCATATGGAACAATAACAGACAAAGACAGAGTTAAAATGCTTAAGCTTTTTTCTAAGAAGCTTGAGGGAGTTTCGGTATGTACTAAAGAGCTTGAAATGGAAGGCATTACATATACTGCTGATACTCTGGAGGCTCTTAAGGAAAAACATCCTGATTATAAGCTCTATTTCATAATTGGCGGCGATTCTGTTAAGAACTTTCATAACTGGTATCGACCTGAAGTGATTGTAGCTGATGCAGAGCTTGCAATCTGTGCAAGATCGGGCTTTGAAAAGGATGAAATTTTTAAAGAAATTCAGAAGCTAAAGGAAACGATAGGCGGTAATTATCATATTTTGGATTTTGAGCTGCAGGAGGTTTCTTCCTCTGAAATAAGAGAGCTTTTAGCTAAGGGTGAGGATGTCTCGAAGCTTTTACCGGCTGAAATCTATGATTATATAACTAAGCATAAGCTTTATTTGGAGGAAAATGTAAGCCTTACGGTTAAAGAGTTAAAGGCTGCAATGAAAGAGCTTTTACCTCACAAACGCTATGAGCATGTTCTTGGTGTAAAGGATACCGCTGCCGAACTGGCAGAAATTTATGGAGTAGATAAAACCAAGGCTAAAATTGCTGGACTTTTACATGATTGTGCTAAAACTCTCTCTGCTGAAGAGCTAAAAAATCTCTGTGACCAAAATGGTGTAAAGTATACTGAAGCAGAGGTTGTTGATGAAGGCACTACTAAATCGTTACTTCATTCTAAGGCCGGCAGTATTTTGGCAAAGAATCTTTATTATGTGAATGATGAGGAAATTTTATCCTCCATATTTTATCATACAGTTGGCAGACCTGGGATGACTATTTTAGAGAAAATTATTTTTACTGCCGATTATATTGAACCCGGAAGGACTCAAAAAACTGAGCCTCCACTTGATAAGCTGAGAAAAATTGCTAAGAAGGATATTGACTTAGCTGTTTATTATATAACCTTAAATACAATAAAATATTTAGATGAGGACGGCAGACCTACTGATAAGCAGACTGCAGATACATTAGAATATTATAAAAAAGCATGTAATATAAAAGAATAGAAAGGGAAACACATGGAAAAGAAGCTTGAAACTATTAAAAATGCACTTGAAGACAAAAAAGCCGGCGGTATCAGCATAATTGACATATCACAATTATCTGCAATCAGCGATTATATTATAATTGCTGATGCTGCAAACTCTAACCAGCTTGATGCAATGATTGATTCTGTATATGATTCGCTTGCTGCCGAATTTGGCATTCATCCAAAGGCTATTGAGGGTAATAAAAACTCCGGCTGGGTTTTAATGGATTATGTTGACTTTATTGTAAATTTATTTACTAAAGACCAGAGAGTCTTCTATGATCTTGATAAAATCTGGAGCGATGGCAAAAAATTAACCTAAAAAACATATTTTTTTCACAATATTTTGTTATAAGAATTTAGACTTCTATGTATAGTATAAAATACTTAGCTTAGAAGTCTCTTTTCTTGTATTTATTATTATTGGAGGTAGTATTTTGATTAAGGTAGAAAAGCTTGTCAAGTATTATGGAAATCATAGGGCTGTTGACAATGTTAGTTTTGAATTACAGGACGGAAAAATCTATGGACTTCTCGGCCCTAATGGTGCTGGAAAATCTACAATTATGAACGTAATGACCGGTTACATAGGTGCAACCAGTGGTACGGTTGAAATTAATGGTCATGAAATACTGGAAGAGCCTGAAGAGGCTAAGAAAAATCTCGGATATCTTCCTGAAATTCCACCCTTATATCAGGATATGACACCCCATGAATATCTTATGTTTATTGCTGAATTGAAAAAAGTAAGCAAAAAAGAACGTCTGGCACATGTGCGTGAAATAGAAGAGCGTACGAAAATCGACCATATGGCTGACAGACTTATTAAGCATCTTTCAAAGGGCTACAAGCAAAGAGTAGGTCTTGCCGGAGCTTTAGTTTCTTATCCGGACGTTATTATACTTGATGAGCCAACTGTAGGCCTTGATCCTAAGCAGATTAATGAAATGCGTGAGCTTATAAGCTCGTTAAGAGAAAAGCATACCGTAATTCTCAGCTCACATATTTTACAGGAGGTCAGTGCAATCTGTGATGAAATTCTGATTATTTCAAATGGCCATCTCGTTGCAAATGGTACACCTGAGGAAATAGCTGCAAAGCGTAGTGATGATACTGAAATTCTTTATAAATTTGAAACAAATCCTGAAACTGTTAAGTCTATACTTTCAGAAATTGAAGGCATAAATAAGCTTGCATGCAAGGCTGATTCAAATTCTGATAATGTAACTCTTTGTAAGATTGCAACGTCACTTGACGCTGAAGCACTTCAGAAGAAGATTTTCTTTGCTTTTGCTAAGCAGGAAATAGCAATTCTTGAAAGTAATGTTAAGAAAAAATCACTCGAAGACCTCTTCCTTGAAATTACTTCTCAGACTGAGAATGAAAAACCTTCTAAACGCAGAAGAAGAAAGCATGATGCTTTAGCAGCTGAAAATGATGCTGATGATATATCAGATAATCTGGATTCGGTAAATGAAAAAGCTCAGGATGATGATTCAACTGACAGCAACAGTGATTATTCCGGTGAAGATATTACTGAAAGCAATTTAGATGCTGGAAATTCTGTAGCTGATGAATCATCAGATAACGATAATAAAAATGCTGTGGAGGACGAGGCGTAATGAGAGCAATTTATAAAAGAGAATTAAGAAGCTTATTTACATCTATGATTGCTTATATCTTCATAGCTGTATATCTTTTGATTTTTGGTATCTATTTCAGATACTATAATTTATCCTATGGTGTAGCAACAATCGGCTTCCCTACACTTTATTATTCTAATCTTTCTTTCCTGCTTTTTGCGATTCTTACAATGAAATCACTTCCGGAGGAAAGAAGAGAAAAAATCGATCAGCTCCTGTATACCTCACCGGTTTCTGTAGTTAAGATTGTACTTGGTAAATATCTTGCAATGTGTACAGTGTTTTTTGTTGTAATTGCAGTTATGGCTTCAACACCACTTGTGCTTAAATCAATTGGTTACTCAATGCTTAAGGTTGATTATACATCACTAATTGCCTATTTCTTACTTGGCTGTGTTTATATAGCCTTATGTATGTTTATTTCATCTTTAACTGAAAGTCAGATTATATCTGCAATTCTTTCAATAATTGCTATATTTATACTTGAGTATTTTTCATCCTTCTCTGATGCAATTTCAACAGAAGGCTATGTTTCAATGCTGGTATTTATCATTTTTGCAATAATTATTGGAGTTATTTTTGCAATTCTGAGTAAAAATAGTATTTTAGGAACAGGCGTAGGAATTGGACTTTCACTTATTATTCTTCTTGTATACATTTTCAAGAAGGACATTTTCACAGGTGCCATCCAAAAAGTATTTGCTCAGATTCCACCATCAAACTATCTGCTCAATTTCATTTATTATTATATGTTTGATGTGAAGGCAATTGTTTATTATCTTTCCGTTATCTGCTTATTTGTTTTCTTAACAGTGCAGACAATTCAGAAAAGAAGATATAGCTAGGATGGTGTTAATTTATGAGTAATAAAAATAAAATAAATCGTTCAATTCAATTTAAAAATGGCGTTTACAGTTCCATTGTAACAATAGTAGTTATTGCAATCGTGGTTGTTATCAATCTTATTATGGCTTCTTTACCTTCTGATAAGACAACCTTTGATACTTCAGGTACTGATTATTATTCAATTGAGGATTCGACTAAAGCTTATTTGAATGAGCTGAGTACGGATATTAATATTTACATGATTTCTGATTCTTCTGGTCAGTACGATGAATATGTTGAAACTATGTGTGGTGTTTTCGAGGGTGCCTCTGATGCCATTACCTTCAAAAAGGTTGATATTGGAGTAAATCCTACCTTTACCAATACTTATAGTGCTTCTGAAGCTGATGGCTCAAGCGTCATTGTAGAAAATGCATCTACAGGCAAATATATGCTTGTTGACTATAGTGACCTTGTTTATTCAGAAACAGGTTATGATGATTCAGGTAATACTCAGTATACTTATTATTATGATGCCGAAGGTCAGTTTCTTTCAGCCATCAATTATGTAAGCTCTGAAAAGATAACAAATGTCTATGAAGTTACCGGTCATGGCGAGTTTACACTTTCTGATTTCAGCTTTGATGAGGTTCTTGAAAAGTGTAATTATACACTTGCTGATACAGCACTTTCATTGCTTACAGAGGATATTCCGGATGACTGTGATGTTTTATTCCTGTTTGCACCTTACAGTGATTATAGTACTGACGAGGTCGCAAAAATCGAAGATTATATTTCAAATGGTGGCAATGTAGTTTGCATATACAACAATATTTACTATGGCAGTGAATATTATAATGTACTTACAAACTTTAATTCACTTCTTGCTTACATTGGTGTTGAAGTTGAAAACGGCTGGATTATGGAAAATGATACAAATCACTACTATAGTCAGTATTCACAGATGTGCCTGATTCCAAATATCAGCTCAAGCTCATCCTTTACAAGTGCTTTTTCAAATTCAATCGTGCTTGCTTGTTATTCTTCACCGGTTAAGCAAATTGAAACAGATGCCTGTACCTCAACATATACTGAGCTTTTAACTACTTCAAATAATTATTCAGTATATTTTTATGATCCTTCTCTTGAGAAGGCCACCGCTTCAGATGCAGTAAGCACTGATTCAACTACAGGATATACTGTTGATTATACAAATTCATGCTCACTGGCAACTTATGTAACCTCTGAATTTGATGATGCTACAGCACACAGCCTTGTTATCGGATGTGACTACTTCCTCTATCCAATTGACAGCACTTATGTAGCCAATAATTATAAGATGATTACCAATGCAATTGCCGATATGGTAGGCGACGATGACAGTCTTTATGTTGAAGCTAAGAGTCTCGATGAGCATTTAAATGTAACAACTGCCAGTCAGGTAAATTTATTTACACTTATTTATCTTGTACTTATTCCATTAGTCTTCTTGATGGCAGGCTTTTGTGTATGGTTCTTAAGGAGAAATAAATAGGAGGTCGGTTGTTCCTCCCACAGCCGGTTGGAGGTGGGTTCCTACAACCTTTTTGAATTATGAAAAAAAAGAAAAAAAATCTTTTTATAACCATTGGTGTTCTGGCTGCTTTTTTACTTGTTTATTTTGTAATTGTAGCTCTTGATAAGCAGTCAGCTACTGAAGAAGAGACTGATACAGTAACTGCCTCAGATTACTGGACAGAGAGCACTGATTTAGCTACGGTTACTGTTGATAATGGAACTGATAGTTTCGGATTTAATTATGAAGCCTCAGATTGGAATTATCAGTCTGATTCAGATTTTGACGTTGACCAGACTGTTTTAACATCATTGACCTCAAGCCTTACATCTCTTCAGTATTACAGACAGATTAGTGATTATGACAGTCTTTCAGATTTCGGTCTTGATGAGCCGGTTGTAACTATTACTGCTTTGACTGATGATGGTGTGCAGGTTAGTCTTGAGTTTACTTCAGTAACCTTAAATGACGGAATGACATATTTTAAAGAATCAGGAAGTGACATTGTTTATACAACAGATTCCACTCTTTATAATTATGCATCCTATGGTTTGTATGATTTTTATGATATGACCGATGTACCGGACATTTCAGCTTATACTCTTAAGCAGGTGAATTTTGATATAAGCGGTGGTGAAAATATTACTGTTCTTACTCAGGATTATCTGGATTCCTTACTTAATCCTGATGAAGCTGCTGACAGTGAAGCTACCTCTGATTCCGACGCCGGGGACTCAGATGAAACAGCTTCAGATGGCGAGGACTTAACTGAAGCTTCAGAATCAGACACAGATAGTGATTCTGAGGATGATGATACTTCTGGAGATGATGATGCTTCTGACGATCCATATATGTATTATGTAAATAGTAACGGAGAGACAATCGATGATGCAAAGATAGCTGATTTAGATAATTCCTCAGTTCTCTATAATTACATTACAGAATTTTGTTTTAATAATGCAGTTAATTACAAGCCTACTGAAGAAGATATTGCAGAGTATGGACTTGATAATCCTCAGGCTACCATAACTATTATATTCAGTGGCCTTACGAGCGTAATAGACGTTGACGGAACCTATGATACCGTTGATTCGGATTATTATTATACTCTAAACATAGGTTATCCTGTGACAGATGAAAAAAATGAGTATTATGTAAGCGTAAGCTGTACAGAATCCGAAAATTCAGGCACAAGCATTTATGATACAAGATGTATTTATACAATGGGCAGTGTTTATGTAAAATATTTCCTTGCCTTTGATGAATCGCGAATTAATGGTGTTCATAGTGCAGAACAGGCTATCTTAGAGGATGATACAATCCCTGAGCTTTCAGTTGATAATATCAACTCAATGACAGTAACAACTGCAGACGGAGATGAAATTGAGATTGTAAATGAAGAAGGAAGCTGGACTTATTCAGTTAATGATTCTGAATTCTCAGCTGCTTCAGATACCTTCCTAATGCAGCTTTCACAGTATCTTACTGATTCAGGTAAATTTGTCTATGGTGATTCGATTTTGAAATATACCGAGAGTAGTGAGCTCGATAACTATGGACTTCTTACAGGTTATATGTCAATTACATTTAATTATAATACAACTGATTCAAGCGAGTCAGAAGTAGTTAATGAATGGACTCTCTATATAGGAGATGAAGATTTATCATATTATGGTGATATATCATCAGATGATTTGCTTGATGAAGATTATGAAGCTGATACAGAGTACTATTATGTAACTGCATCAAATACATCGAATATCTATTTGATGAACAGTACAATTGCAGAATACTTCCTTTCGATAGATGAAGAGCTTTTGAATGGAACTAAGACATATAAAACTTCAGAGGTTGAAATGCCTATAAACTAAAAAAA
>CAZVBH010000047.1:0-16674 GCA_964625275.1 uncultured Lachnoclostridium sp. | reverse complement strand
ATGTGAGAGAAAATGCAGTTGTAAACGATACAATACAGAATATGTTGATAAATAAAGGTTCTTTGGATATAGCAAAATTGGCAAAGGAATCCTTTGTAAGTACAAGGCAGTTGGAGCGGTTGTTTCATGAATATGTTGGTATTACTCCTAAAAAATTAAGCAATTTGATACGATATCAGTTTTTATGGAGAGATATTTTGTGTGAGGCGGATTTTGATGTGTTAAGTGCCGTTCATAAATTCGGATATACAGACCAATCTCATTTGCTGCGGGAGTTTAAGAGATACCATTCCATAGATATACATAAGGCTAGAAGCATTGCTTTCAAGGATGTCGGAAATATACAAGATGGCTTTGTAAGAATTTAGTATAATAGTTTCAGATTCATATTTGAAACTTATGGAGGTATTAAAGCATGAGACTTGATGGTTTTGGATTGTTCGTGGAAAATATGGGAACTATGATTAGATTTTACAGAGATGTGCTTGGCTTTGAAATTAAGGAGAGTGAGCAGACATCAAATGTTTATCTTGTGAAAGATGGGACATTGTTTTTGCTCTATGGCAGAAAAGATTTTGAGAAGATGACAAGCAAAACGTACGAATATGTAAAGGGTATAAACGGTCATTCGGAAATTGCGCTTTATGTTGATACTTTTGAAGAAGTGGATTTAGAATACGAAAATGCAATAAGCAAAGGTGCAACACCTGTTTTAGAACCGACAACAGAGCCTTGGGGACAGAGGACCTGTTATATAGCTGACCCTGAAGGAAATCTTATTGAAATTGGTTCGTGGAACAAATCCTTTGAAATAAAAGACAAATGATAAAATTTGGGCGTGGTTTTCTGATTTGAAAATTAAAGAAAATAACAACAACAAAGACATCTAACCGGTAACGGCTGGGTGTTTTTGCTGTTGCATTATAGTAATAAGAGCATCCTTTTTAGAGTGCTGTTTCTCCGTTATGTTAATATGATGTTATTGTTTCATAGTCACAACAATATCATTTGCGAGTAAAACAGTGTTGCCGTCTGGAATGACAGTTTCATCGCCCCTTAAAATCATTGTGATTAATACATTGTCGGGTAAATTAAGGTTACATATCGCCTGATTGCACCATTCGTCTAATGTGTCAATTTTACGCTCTTCAAGCTTTTCATTGTCGCTAGGAGTATAAGGCGGGACACTTAGGATTATATCATCGCCAGCAAGTATCAGCGTATCGCCTTTAGTTATAATCGTCTCTTTCCCACGCTTAATCATAAGTGCTAGAGAGCCAGTCGGCATATGAATATCTCTTATTTTCTTGTTTGTCCAGTTATGCCCTTTTGTAATGTGCATACGCATCAATTGGAAGGAAGCATCGTCCTGATAATCATTAAAGGTTTTGCGGACATCTAAGCTTTCATCTACCATGTCAAGTTTCCTTGCAACTAGGGGTAAGAGCGTGCCTTGGATTGAAACCGAGAACAGCGATACCATGAACACGATATGGAACAAATCGTTTTTCATATATATTCCGTTAGCAACCGCCATTATCGCAAAAACGGAAGATGAAGCACCTCTAAGTCCTGCCCATGAAATTAAAATACACTGCCTAACAGAGCATTTAAAAGGCATCATTAGCACGAAAACAGCTACAGGTCGTGCAATCAATGTGAGGAATATGACAATCATAAATGCCGTTGGAATAATGGCAGGCATTTCATGTGGAAATGTCAAAAGCCCTATTAGGAAAAATATGAGGATTTGTGCAAGGCTAGTAATTCCGTCAAAAAACGGTATAAGTGTCTGCTTGTTTTTGATATGGGCATTGCCTATTATAATTCCGAACAGGTAAATACTAAGATACGCATTTCCACCTACCAAATCAGTTACACCATAGCAGAGTAGCACAACGGATATTAGAAAAATTGCATCCAGTCCTTCGGCAATAAGGGGTGTTTTTGTGAGAATATAAAGTGCGATTTTGGCCAAAATAATACCCACAGCGATACCCAATATTATTTGTTGTGCAATTGTAAGAATAAGATTTACCGAGTTACCGGAACTTAGCATATTTATAGCAATCATTGTAAGAAGATATGAAACAGGGTCATTACTACCACTTTCCACTTCAAGGATTGAGGCTGTCCCTTCTTTAAGGTTAAGCTTTTTTCGCCTAAGTATTGCAAATACACTGGCTGCGTCGGTTGATGAAAGCACAGCACCAATTAGGAAGCTTTCAGCAACAGTTATATTAAGTACCAAATGACATAGAAGCGTAGTTATTCCAGCAGTGAGAACGACACCAGCGGTAGATAGAGTTATTGACTTGGAAGCAACGCTTTTGGCAACCGACCACTTTGTATTAAAACCACCATAAAACATGATAAATACCAATGAAACTGAACATATATTTTCAGCAACCTTGAAATTATCAAATTGGATTTTTAACAATCCGTCACTTCCAAAGAGCATACCGATAAACATGAAGAGTATCAAAGCTGGCATACCGAACTTGTCAGAAAACCTCTCTGCCAGTACACAAAGCAATACAACGCAGGAAACAGCAATAACAAATAACGTCATAGACAACCTCCTTATATGATAAAACAATTGATTAACATAATTTTAGCATATTATAGCTGAAATAACCATAGATTTGGGAATGATAGCTGGAGTAAAATGTTTAGAAACAAAAGACAAAATATTGAATCATCTATAATATTATGGTATTATAATAACTGGGTGCTACCCTAACGGTAGGCGGTTGTCCTTCAGTACTTGAAGGACGTTTTTTACATTTCCTTTGAGTACTGTAAAGCTATTTGTTACATCTTAATAGCATACACGAAAGGAGGGATCTGCAATGATGATAGTAGTTGAAGTATTAGGTGCAGTAGCATCTATAATAACAATCTTCTCTGCAGGAGTTGCGGTAGGAAGAATTATTGAACGTAAAAACGACCGCCCTTAAGTCCCTACTAAGATTTTTAGAGCGATCGTTTTAACTAATCATATTTGGGACAACCGTCTATCGGTAGCACCTTTTATTAATGGCATTATAACATTATTTAAATAACAAATCAAGGCTGATTATAAAAAAATGATGAATCGTGGTCTAAAGATTTTACTTGCATTGGAAAGGAATTTATAGATATGGTCAAGAACTATGTATATGACAACAGAATAGGCAACCTGACTGCTGAGGCTGTAGGTGTTGTTAAGGGAGAGAAACATTTTCCGGTATTCGAAGGCAATATGATATTCAAGCCACTTACTAAGTCGAAGCCATTGTTAACTCCACTCTTTGCCTACGCTGAGGTGTTCTGGTCCAACGTTATAGACGAGTACTTCATGTCTGCCCCAAGGTATCAGTTGGCGTGGTGCCGAGGATATGAGGATGTAGAAGAAAAGTACTTTGACTACGGAACCGTTGTCCCTTATAATTATAATCCTGCTAAAGGCGAGCGCCTTATGAACCTGTTGGAGTTCTTTAGAAAGCATCCGGATGACCATGTGGATATAGACAATTATGTTAACTATTGCCAGATGTTCTATGATTATACAGACATCTTTCAGGCAAAGTATTTTCAAGAGCATCATGATATTGCTTCTCAGCTTGCTATGAATGTGCTGGTAGCTATTTTGAAGGGAGATCAGAACTATCATTATGAAAATGTTGCATTCATATGCGACTCTTCCGACAACATATATGGTCTAGCACCTATGATTGACCATGAGTTCTCTACCTATTTTATGTTTCCCGATAATCCCCAAGAGAACATTCATTGGTTCGGTGAACTACAACGCTCTATAAGTGGTGAACCTGTTAAAGAGGGTGAATATGACTTCATGATAAATCCGGTCGAAAGAGAACTTATGAAGAAAAGTGCTGTTGCACTGCATAATAATCTTCTCTATATCAGGGAACATTTTCCTAATGTGACGCAAGACTTCCTAAATAGGCTATCGAGATTCGAAGCTGACTTGAAGAATCATAGCGACGAGCTAATGCTACAGAAAGAGCCGGATTATCCAGATACTGCAAATTCCAATGCATGGCTGATTGGTAAAGCTAGATATAAGGATATGAACGAGTCTCTTGCAATAAAATACGAAGAAAAGTACAGAAATGCATACAAGACGATTGACTTCAACAGGGTGAATATTGTGGCTCGGTCAGAGCTAGAACTAGTGATAGCAGAGTTGAGGAATCAATTGTGCCAGACATCTGTATGACAAAAAATATTATCAGTAAAGATATAAAGAGGTGGTTTTATATTGAAAAAACTCATCAGAAAGGTAAATTTAAATGATAAATTATTATAAACGTGCACTGGAATTAAAGGAAGAGACAATTGCTCATCGTCGTTACTTCCATACAAATGCTGAAACGGGCCTTGAGCTTCCAAAGACGAAGGCCTATGTGATGGAAACACTGCGAGCAAGTGGAATTGAACCAAAGGAATGTGGACAAGGTGTTACTGCAACAATAGGTAATGGTGGAAAAGTTCTTCTTTTACGTGCCGATATGGATGCACTACCTATGAAAGAAGAGAGTGAAGAGAGCTTTGCATGTACGGCTGGAAAAGCACATGCCTGTGGCCATGATTTTCATGCAGCAATGCTTCTTTCAGCAGCAAAAATGCTCAAAGAGCATGAAAATGAGTTGAATGGAACTGTCAAACTGATGTTCCAGCCTGGAGAAGAGATTTTTAAAGGCAGTCGAAATATGCTTGATGCCGGAATTCTTACCAATCCGAAAGTAGATGCAGCTTTGGCTTACCATGTATCAACCGGGAAAATACCGGTGGGTATGTACCTTTATAATGATAGAAGTACTATGATGAATTCTGTAGACGGATTTAAAATTATAATACATGGGCGAGGAAGCCATGGCGCATATCCTCAAAATTCCGTCGACCCGATAAATGTTGGCGTTCATATCCATTTGGCCTTGCAATCGCTAATAGCACGAGAATGTGATCCAAATAAATCTTGCGTTCTTACAATTGGTCAGTTTGAGAGTGGAAATGCAGCTAATATTATTCCGAAACAGGCGATGCTGTCCGGAACGATTCGTACCAACGATGCTGCACAAAGAGAACATTTGGTAAAACGCCTAAAGGAGGTCGTTCTCGGAACAGCAGGTATGCTTCAGGCATCAGCAGAGCTTGAAATGCTCTACGAAGTGCCAACGCTTGTCTGTGATTCGGAATTAACTGACGAAATGATTGGCTATATGAAGGAGCTTCCAATTCCGTCTCTAACGGGAAGCTCGGATGTACAGGCCAGCGCATCAGATGATTTTGCACTGATTGCCAGTGAAGTTCCGACAACATATATGTATCTGTCAGCTGGTTTTACAGATGAACGTGGTGCATATCCGGCACATAATCCAAAGGTACGTTTTAATGAGGAAGTCTGCCCAATAGGAGCAGCATGTCTGGCTCATTGTGCGCATCGTTGGCTTCAGTAATATATAAAATAAAAGACCTCAGAATATCCAATTTGATATTTTGAGGTCTTAATTTTGTAAGCCCGTAGGCAATTTATCAAAGATTAATACTTAAACAGCTTCACTGTTTATTTTAACCTTAAAGTAGTTTTATAATAATAATCAAAGACTAATTAGCAAATTTCTTGGTCTTAATCTCATCAACAACCTTCTTGACGAATTCATCTACAGGAACTGTTGTTGTAGCCTGCTGACCATGGAGTCTGTAAGAAACAGTTCTGTCATTTCTTTCATTGTTACCAAGAACGAGAAGGTAAGGAGTTTTCGCCATCTGTGCTTCACGCAAACGATAACCAAGCTTTTCTGAACGATTATCGAGGTCAACTCTTATATCTTCTGCATCAAGAGCATCAAGAATTTCATTTGCATAAGCAACTAATTCCTCATCATCATTCTTAACAGGAAGAATTGCAACCTGTGTAGGAGCAAGCCATACAGGAAGATTTCCCTTTGTCTCCTCAAGAATGTAAGCCATAAATCTGTCAAGAGAACCAAGGATAGCTCTGTGAAGAACAACAGGAGTCTTTTTGCTTCCATCGGCATCGACATATGTGAGCTCAAATTTAGCTGGAAGACAGAAGTCAAGCTGACATGTTGAAAGAGTATACTCGTTACCAACGGCAGGCTTAACATTAACATCAAGCTTAGGACCATAGAAAGCAGCTTCACCGATTTCTTCGGTATACTCGATTCCAAGAGAATTAAGAACATCTCTTAAAGCAGCTTCAGCCTTATCCCACATCTCATCATCCGGATGATATTTCTCAGTATCGGCAGGATCACGAAGTGATAATACACAACGATAATCAGTGATATTAAAATCCTTGTAAACATCAAAAATAAGATCAACTACCTTTGAAACCTCATCTTTAATCTGCTCAGGTGTTACAAAAAGGTGAGCATCATTCTGACAGAAATGACGTCCACGTTCAATACCCTTTAAGGTACCACTTGCTTCGAATCTAAAGTCATGTGCAATCTCACCGATGCGGATAGGAAGATCCTTGTAAGAGTGCATCTTGTTAGCGTAAATCATCATATGGTGAGGGCAGTTCATAGGTCTTAATACGAAATTTTCACCCTCAACCTCCATGGCAGGGAACATATTGTCCTTGTAGTGAGCCCAGTGACCTGAAGTCTTGTAAAGCTCAACAGTACCAACGCAAGGAGTCATAACATGGAGATAACCAAGCTTTCTTTCCTTTGCTTTGATATAATTTTCGAGCTCCTGCCAAATTGTATAACCCTTTGGAAGGAACATAGGAAGACCACGTCCGATAAGATCGTCTACCATGAAAAGATTCATGTCCTTACCGATTTTACGATGATCTCTTTCTTTTGCTTCTTCGAGAAGCTTAAGATGATCTTCGAGCTCCTCAGCAGTAGGGAAGCATACACCATAAATTCTCTGAAGAACCTTATTTTTAGCATCGCCCTTCCAATAAACACCGGAATGTTTGATAAGCTTAAAATTCTTGCAGAGCTTAGTAAACTCTACGTGAGGTCCACGACAAAGGTCGATATAGTCGCCCTGCTCATAGCAGGTAATATTGCCGTCCTCAAGATTTGAAATAAGGTCAAGCTTGTACTCATCGCCTGCAAAAATTTCCATAGCCTCAGCCTTTGAAATTTCCTTTCTGACAATGCGCTTATTTTCCTTACAGCATTTTTTCATTTCTTTTTCAATTGCTGCGATATCTTCATCTCTAATAACTGTATCGCCAAGATCAATATCGTAGTAGAAGCCCTCTGCAACCACAGGACCTACCCAAAATTTTGCATTTGGATACAGACGTTTAACAGCCTGGGCCATAACATGGGCACATGAATGGTTAAGAGTATTGAGTCTCTCATCCTCCTTGAAATTAACCATGATAATCCTCCTTGAATTTTACAAAGTGCAAAAACTGTTTCTACGTCTCTGCATTCAAAATATCTCCGTATATGCTATCATAAATTTAGAGATTTTTCAATTGCTAATCGGCAAATTGCATAGAATTTAATGTGAAATTTCTTGCAATATTACAAATTGATTATAATAAAGAAATGTAATAGAATTATAAAGATGTGGTATTGACCACAATATCACATTAGAAATATTTTAAATTGAGGTATTGGTATGTGTATTGGAAGAAAATTTAAAAAGAAATCAATCATTTCTTTCATGCTTGTATTTGCCATGCTTATTAATCTTTTCGTTGGAATTGATTTTAGCGTAGAAAAAGCAAGTGCCGCTACAAGCACAACACTTACGGGTTACACCTCCCAGCAGATTGTAAAAATGATGGGAAGAGGATGGAATCTTGGTAACACCTTTGATTCTACAGGTGGAAGCAGCGTAGCGAATTTCGAAACTAATTGGGGAAATCCGGTAGTTACTGAAACGCTTATAAAAGGTGTTCATGATGCAGGATTTGATACAATTAGAATTCCTGTAACCTGGTATAGGGCAATGTCATCAGACGGCAGCTATACAATCAGCGAGGAATATCTCGCAAGAGTAAAGACAATCATTGATTATGCCTATAAATATGATATGTTTGTTATTCTAAATGTTCATCATGAGGATTGGATTAATAATGCTAATCTGATTACTAATCGTGAATCTATTGGAACTGAGCTTGCAGCAGTATGGAAGCAGCTTGCAGCTTATTTCGCTGATTACGATCAGCACCTTATCTTTGAAGGTATGAACGAGCCTAGACTTGCTAGTACCAGCTATGAGTGGACCGGCTATACTGAAGCCTACGAAACTGTAAATTATCTGGATCAGGTATTCGTAACAACCGTACGTTCAAATACTGACGGTTACAATTCAGAGAGATGCCTCATGGTACCGGGCTATGCAGCCAGCTCAAATACTGCAGTTTTAAGTAGCATAACGCTCCCAACCTATGGTGGAGAAGTTGCAAAAAATCTTATTGTATCCGTTCATTGCTATTCACCAAATGCATTTTGTTTAAACGATACCTGGACAGACTTTGATCCTTCAGACAGCACTTATACATCTGATATTGACAGAATTTTTTCTGACCTTAATGACCAATTTTTAAGCCAGGGCATTGCGGTAGTCATAGGTGAGAGCAGTGCCACAAATACAAGTAATAATACAACAGCCAGAGAAAAATGGGCTAAGTACATGGGCGCAAAAAGTGCAGCCTATGGCGTTCCGGTAGTTTTTTGGGATAATGGAGTTGATGAAACCTCAGGAGGAGAATGTCATTCGTATATCAATAGAACAACCGGAAAGTCAGTTTATCCGACAATTCTTTCTGCCTTCGATGAAGGCTATGCATCAGTAAACTATGGAAGTGCAGTAACAAGTGGAAATGAATCAAACTCTTCACTTATTGGTGGCTCTGTAATTTATCAGAATACATCGGGAACAGCCATTGAAAAATCATGGAATACTTCTTATGTATCCATAGGAGCACAGAGCTCATATTATACATCAGGTCGTCAAATTGCAGTAGCTTATACAGGAACTACTCCAAAGCTTATTTTTGATAGTGAATCACTTGGTGTGTGGTGGGTACAGGTTAATCCATCAAGTACTGGAACCGTAAATGGCCTCAAGGTGGCATATTTCTCTTATGATGCCATTATTTCAGCCTTGACATCAAATGAAATCACATCACCTTCATATCTTAGAAATATGTATGTTATTTCAGAAAGCACTGATACTACGGTTTACGAGGTCGCAGCTACAGGCTCAGGAGCGATAATTTCATACATGGTTTTAGGAACTAATTACTATAATGGTACAGATCTTCCGAAAGATCCAACCTATGACGGACTTACTTTCCTTGGCTGGTATACTACTAAGGATTATCAGACGGGAACAGAGCTTGATATCTCAAGTGTTGACTCAGATGTTACAGCTTATGCAAAGTTCAAGCTGACAAGCGAAACAGTAGTACTGCCTACTTCAACGCCAAAGCCTACAGCAACGAGTACACCAAAGCCAACTGCAACAAGTACGCCAAAGCCTACTGCAACCAGCACACCAAAGCCAACTGCAACGAGTACGCCTAAGCCTACTGCAACCAGCACACCTAAGCCTACTGCGGTACCTACTATGGGAACTACGTCTCTTAGTTCAGCTTCAAATTCTGTAAAAGGCGTGACAGTTAAATGGTCAAAGGTTACTTCTGCAACTGCTTATTATGTTTATCGTAAAGCCGGAAGTGCAAAGAACTGGTCTAAGATAGCCACTGTTTCAGGAAATGCAACGGTATCCTATGTTGATAAATCTGTAACAAGCGGCACAACCTACACTTATACAGTAAGAGCTTATAATTCAAAAACAGGAAAGTTGGGCTCTTATAATACGAAAGGCGTATCAACATACTATCTGGCTACGCCTACCTTAAAGACACCTTCAAATACCGAAAAAGGTATAAAGGTTAATTGGTCCACTGTTAAGGGAGCTACAGGCTATAATGTTTATAGAAAATTATCAGGAACATCCAGCTGGTCAAAAATTGTTACCCTTAGTGGAGGTTCTAAAAATAGTTACGTCGATACTACGGCAGTAGCCGGAAAGACCTATGTCTACACTGTTAGGGCAACCAAAGGTTCATATTCCAGTGCTTATAATACAACAGGTATGTCACTTATAAGGCTTAAAAATCCTACGATTTCCCTTACCGCTACCACAGGAAGTGTTACAGTTAAATGGTCAAAGGTGACAGGAGCTACAGGCTATTGTGTTTATAGAAACGTAGCAGGTACTAATGTTTGGGAAAAAATAGCTACGATAACATCAGGCTCCACTATTCAGTATAAAGATAAAGGAGCAACAAAAGGGGTAACTTATTATTATACTGTTAGAGCTACCTATGGAAATATTTTTAGTGCTTATTACGTGAATAAATATATAAAAGCTAAATAATATGTAAAGTGATGACTACTAACATATGTAAGCTGCGTTATTAATAAATGCTCAGTGCTATGTTACATAAAATCAAAGCTTAAACAACTAAAAAAGTCCACCATATTTTTGGTGGACTTTTTTTGCGCCCTTAGGCGATTGTACTCTTGCATATATTGAAAGCTTATATTTTAAAATCGGTGAGAAGTTTTTAGAAAAAGCTTAATATTATTATTTATTCCTTAACCTTATCTGAAGTGGCTTTAAGGTTATGAGCAAGTAGCAAAGCGGACCAAGAATATCCGCTTTGATTTAAGATTAATATATATGAGAAAAAATCGAAGCTCCAATAACAGTAAAAAGACCGGAGACAACAATTGACAGGCTTGACATCGCACCCTCAATCTGACCTAATTCCATAGCTTTTGCAGTTCCTAAAGCATGAGAAGAAGATCCAATAGCAATACCCTTTGCAATCGGTTCCTTTATTCTGAAAAGCTTAAGTACATATTCAGCAAAAACATTTCCAATGACACCGGTGATAATGATTGAAGCAGCTGAAATTGCAACATATCCTCCAATTTCCTCCGAAATACCGATGCCGATTGCCGTTGTTACGGATTTTGGAAGAAAGGTAACATATTCCTCGTGGGTCAATCCAAAAAGAACAGACATCAAAAGGATGCTGCCCATACTTGCCAAAGCTCCAGAAAGTATACCGAGAAAAATTGCAACAGGATTTCGCTTTAGCTGCTCTACCTGCTCATATAAAGGTACTGCCAGGCAGACGGTACAAGGAGTAAGAAAGAAGGTTATGTATCTGCCGGTTATCGAATATCCCTCATAGTCAACACCAAGCAAAGCTAAAACCGCAATTGTAATAATTACGGAAATTAAGAGAGGATTAAAAATTGCCAGCTTGAATTTCCTTTTTAACATATCTCCAATGAGGTATGCAAATACGCTGATGAAAACACCAAAATAAATAGAGGTTTCTAGAAAATTATTCATGCTCTGCCTCCTTTTGGTTTACTTCATTCAAAGAACTGGAAGCTTTACCGGTTAATCTGATAATCCACTGAGTAACCAGGCCGGAGATAACCATTACAATAAATGTAGATAGTATTGTAATTGTTACATAGGCAACCAGGCTGCTCTTTAAAAGCCCCCAGGAATCCATAAGTCCGACAGTAGCCGGCACAAAGGTAATTGGCATAATGTCAATAAGCAGATAAGCAGTATCTTTAACGGAATTTAAAGGTATTATACCACTCATCAGACCTATAAACATTAAAATCACACCATAAATACTTGCAGGAAAAGGCAATGGAATTAAATAATGCAAAATCTCACCGACAAAAGAAATTGCCATAATAATGAAAAATTGTTTTAAATATTTCATAAAATATCTTTAGTTATTTAAGCAGAAATGCCTTAGCACCATGAGCATTAAGTGAAACCTTGATTTCACCATCAGCCTGGAATTCATCTCCACTCCAAAGCTCCTTTGCATTTACAATATTATAAATTTCCAAATCCCTAATACTTATATTAATTTCTGAAGCCTCTTCACCTACATTGAAGATTGCAGCATACTGACCGCCGTTTGCACTTACTGAAGTCCAAAGAACATGCTCGATTCCGTTGATTTTTCTTCTCCATACCTGGTGTGAATGACGTGAATCTGAATGCATTTTCAAAATATCGCTGTTTGTAAGAAGGCTCATTGTGAATTTATCAAATCGAGTCATCTCACCGCCAATCATGAGTGGAGAACGGAAGATTGACCAAAGGGTCATCATTGTAAGCTGCTCATCCTCAGTGAATTTTGTAAGTGTATTTTTATCATAATCCTGAAGGATAGGTCCGATAGGAAGCATATCTGCATCAGGCCAGTTACCGGCACCTGTATGTATGCTCCATTTTTCAGCTCTTTCAAACATGGCATAAAGAAGCTCCCATTTATCCCAGAAATCATCTGTGATTCTCCACATATCAGCAACCTGTTTGTAAAGCTCGGCTTTTTCAAGTAAAGCAGGTCCCGGAGAAAGAGATAAAATCATGTCACGACCACAAGAATGAAGTGATTCACTGAGCATAATAAGTTCACCTTCCTCATGAGGAAGCTCTCTACAGATATCATCACATTTGATAAAGTCAACGCCCCATGAAGCATAGAGTGAAAAGATACTGTCATAATATTCACGTGCACCAGAGACCTCTGAATTCAAGCCGTACATATCTGTATTCCACTGACAGATGCTTGCTGTTTTTGCAACCTGGCGGGCGGTTTTATCTGTACCAAGAATAGGACAGTTCTTATGAACAGCCTGTCTTGGGATTCCTCTCATGATATGAAGACCAAATTTTAAACCAAGAGAGTGTACATATTCAGCAAGAGGCGCAAAGCCCTTTCCACCTTCAGCAGAAGGGAATCTGTTTACAGCAGGCATAAGTCTGCCATATTCATCCATGCAAAGGTCTGTAAAAGGAATATATTCATGGTTCTGTCTTTTTGGCTCAGACCACTGAATATCAACAACGACATATTCCCAGCCATATTGTTTAAGATTATCAGCCATGAATTTTGCATTTGCTCTTACGGTAGCTTCGTCTACGGCTGCGCCATAGCAATCCCAGCTGTTCCAGCCCATAGGGGCAGTTAAAACTTTATTACTCATAGTTCCTCCTAAATTATAAATATATTTTAACCTTACCTGAAAAGTCATGTTACCCATAAAAGTCTAGCTTTTGGGGTAACATGACTTTTCAGCATCAGTAGGAGGCTGGACTCCTACTGATGAGCCACGAAGTGGCTTTAAGGTTATGAGCAAGTAGCGAAGCGGATTGCGAATATCCGCTTTGATTTAAAGCTTTCTTTCATATACGGGTTCACATGTAAGCTGAAGACCAAGCTTTTTAAAGGTTTTAATGTCAACATCTGACAGCATAACTGTAGTATGAAGCTGACAGCCATTGAGCTTAGGAAGCTGCTCCAGGGCAATTCTTGCAAATTCATCTGTTGCAGCACAGGTAGAAAGTGCAATAAGAACCTCATCTGTATGAAGTCTTGGATTTTTACTTCCAAGATAATTGATTTTTAATTTTTGAATAGGCTCAATAAATTGAGGTGAAATCATATGGACAGAGTCTTCAATTCCACCGAGTACCTTAATTGCATTGAGCAGAACGGCTGCAGAGGCGCCGAGCAAATCGCTGGTCTTACCTGTTACGATTTCGCCATTTGGAAGCTCAAGTGCAGCAGCAGGAGAGCCCTTTTCTTCAGCCAGAGCATTTGCAACATTAATTACAGCTCTGTCAGCCGGAGTGATTTTAGCCTGCTTCATAAGAAGCTCCTGCTTGTAAACCTCCTCATCACTTGCTTCGTCCTTTGCACGTCTGAAAAGTGATTGGTAGTAACGACGAATGATTTCCTGCTTTGAAGCTTCACAGCAGGCATCATCATCTATAATACAGTTACCTGCCATATTTACACCCATGTCAGTAGGTGATTTATAAGGGCAGTAGCCATAAATTTTTTCAAAAATAGCAGCAAGAACAGGATATATCTCTACATCACGATTGTAATTTACGGTCGTCTGACCATAAGCCTCAAGGTGAAAAGGATCAATCATATTGACATCATTTAAATCTGCTGTTGCAGCTTCATATGCCAAATTGACCGGATGCTTAAGAGGAATATTCCAAATAGGAAAGGTCTCAAATTTTGCATAACCTGCCTTAATTCCACGCTTATTTTCATGATAAAGCTGTGAAAGACAGGTTGCCATTTTACCACTTCCGGGTCCGGGAGCAGTAACAATAACGAGCGGACGAATGGTTTCAATATAATCATTTTTTCCATAGCCCTCATCGCTAACAATATGCTCCACATTATTAGGATAGCCCTCAATAGGATAGTGCTTATAGGCTTTGATTCCCATATGCTCAAGCTTGTTCATAAACTGAACTGCACGAGGTTGTCCTGTAAATCGGGTAACAACAACACTTCCCACATAAAGCCCCTTATTTCTATAAACTTCGATGAGTCTCAAAACGTCAAGATCGTAAGTGATTCCAAGATCATGGCGAATTTTATTTCTTTCAATGTCTGCTGCATTGATGGAAATTACAATTTCAGCCTGATCTGCAAGCTGCATTAGCATTTGAAGCTTACTGTCCGGAGCAAAGCCCGGTAAAACCCTTGATGCATGATAATCATCAAAAAGCTTTCCACCAAACTCAAGATAAAGCTTGTCTCCAAAATGACTTATACGCTCACGAATATGCTCAGACTGCATAGTGAGGTATTTCTGATTGTCGAATCCAATTTTCATATTTAAGTAATCCCTTCCATAAAAAGTAAAATGACACATTCTAGTGATATTTCATATATACCATAAATATCAGTATGAGTACTGACTCCAACTGATAATGAAAAGCTCATACATACCTTAACGGCAATAGACTTTTCAAATAAGGTTAAAATTTAGAACACACAGTTTTTAGTGTACCACATTTTTTTATAAAAGCATATATAGAAAAGAAATTTTTTTGCCTTAATATATGTCTTGAGTCTTTTTACTAAAAATAGTATAATGCAAAATAAGGCAGAATTGTTTTAATATTGGAGGTATTTATGGGTGATAATGAATTAAATGAAATTGGGACAAACTTAGAAGAGGACAATGAAGTTAAAGCAACTGATAAAAATATATTGTCTGAAAACTCTGAGGATTCTGAAGTTAGAACAGCCGAAAGTATAAAAAATACAGAAACTAAAACAGTTGAAAGTTCTGAAAGTGAAGAAGTCAAAAATCAGGCTGGAGCTACGTCCACAGATTCAGAAGACAATTTGGAAGAAAACTCCAAAAAGAAAAAGAATACTTGGAAAATTGCAGCTGTAATTTTTGCTATTGTTGTATTTGTGGTAGGCATAATTGTCGGCAGCTGTACTAAGAAAAATAGCAGCAATACAGCAGCAGTTTCAAATTCGTCAGAAAACATAAATGGAGATGCTTCTGCTTCTGATGGCAATACTGCAGATGATGGTACTGTAGACGATACAACTAACATTTCAGACAGCGATACAGATTCATCTGCTAATGAAAATACTTCAACCGGTGAAGATAATTCAAATTCCTCAGGAAATGATGGCAGCAATTCAGATAATGCTTCGCAGACATCTGCTGATGGAAGTCAAAGCAGCAATTCAAGTTCCACTGCCGAATCAGATGATGGACTCAGTGCAACAATAAGCACAACTGGTTCCTGGGGTGAAGATGTGGTTTACACACAGCTTTCAATTGTAGTGGCAAATAATTCCACTGATAATTTAGAGGGCTGGACGGTTGAAATAAATGTAGGAGATAATGCCGCAGTAGATAGTGGCTGGTGTGGTGAATTTTCAATAGAAGACGGAGTTCTGACTATTACCAATGTTGATTTTAATTCAATAATCTATGCAGGCGGTAATTGTGAGCTCGGAGTAATTCTTACCGGTATAACAGGAGATTTGTCAGCAAGCGTAGAGGCCGGAGGAGTTTACGTGGAGCCAACCTATTAAAGTGGATTTAAAGTAACTAAAGGGGTTTGCAGTATATGAAAAAAATCAAGATAATTTCAGCATCATTTATGGCAGCATTAATCATATTTACAGCCTGTAGTGATGAGTCAATAATGAACACTTCACAAAATACTACAGATTCAAAAAATATCTCAGATGATATGTCATCCGATGGCGAAGCCGAGGCAGAAACGGAAGAAATAAGTTATGCACCGGTATTTAATGCAGCCTCGGGCTTTTATGACGAAGCATTCGGTTTAGAAATTAGCTGTGCAGATGAAAATGCAGTTATTTACTTTACAACAGATGGATCAATTCCTACAGAAGATTCAGAAGTTTATAAAGATGGGATGCTGCTGGTAAATAAAACTGATGAAGATAATGTACTTAGTGCAATTAAAGGAGTTAATCCAAGTGAGGATTATGTGCCTTCAGAAAATGTAATTAAGGCAAATGTAATCCGAGCTGTGGCAAAATTGTCTGATGGTACAATGACTGAGGTGACCAGCGGAACATTTTTTATAGGCGTGGATCGCGAAGCTGAGTATGGAAGTCTGCCAATTATTTCCATGTATACGGATTCGGATAATCTTTTTGACTATGAAACAGGTATTTATGTAATGGGTACTTCTTATGAAGAGTGGCTAGAGGAAAATTCTGCAAACCAGTATAAAGAGGGCTGGGAGAAGGAGGGCAATTTCACTCAAAAGGGAAGAGAATGGGAAAGACCG
>CAZVBH010000046.1:0-17360 GCA_964625275.1 uncultured Lachnoclostridium sp. | reverse complement strand
ACGTTTTTTATCTACTGATTTTCAATTTCGTTGTTATGATTATAACGCTTTTTTACTTCAAATGTCAATAGCCGTTTGTTAAGTGCGATGGAGTAAAATCGTTGTCAGTTAGAATTTACTCAACTATCCCAAATTCAATTTAACCTTATCAGAAAAGTCCCCCGCTTCTTAAGCGGAGGACTTTTCTGATAAGGTTAAATTCTTCATGCTGTTCAAACTGATAGCCAAGGTTGAGGCATTATGCAGCAATGCCGATGTTGTCGGCTGTATGATTCCTGCCACACCGAGAGCTATCAATCCCGTATTGAAGCCCACAATGGTTCTGTAATTTTTGCGAATCCTCTTCATTAGAAAATTGCTGATAATTTTTAATGTCACAATTTCGTAGAGATTGTCTGCACCGATTGTCACATCTGCAATCTCTCTTGCAATTTGCGCACCATCACTTATAGCAATCCCCACATCTGCTGCAGAAAGCGCCGGAGAGTCATTGATACCGTCTCCTATCATGATAACCTTCCTGCCTAACACCTTTTCTTTTTCCACAAATTCTGCCTTATCCTCCGGTAGCACTCCGGCATAATATTCATCCACCCCTACTTTCTCGGCTATTACCTTCGCCGTCCTCTCATTATCCCCAGTCATCATCACAACTTTTTGAATCCCTGCCGCTTTCAGAGAGTTCACTACTGAGGATGCTTCCTCTCTAAGAGGATCTGTGATACAGATTACTGCTGCCAGTTCATTTTCTATTGCCAGATAAAGTTGTGAATATTCTCCCGGTATCTCGTCAAATCGTTGTTTCATACCTGCCGGAATGACACATCCTTCATCCTCGAAGACAAAATGATAACTTCCGATAACCACCTTTTTCCCATCTATGGAGGAGGAAATTCCATGAGCCACCACATATTCTACCTTTGAGTGCATTTCCTCGTGTATGAGATTTACCTTGCTGGCTGCATTTACAACTGCATTTGCCATGGAATGTGGAAAATGCTCCTCCAAACAGGCTGCAATGCGAAGCAGCTCTGCCGCACACTGTCCATTAAAAGAAATCACATCTGCTACCACAGGGCTTGCCTTGGTGAGGGTTCCGGTCTTATCAAATACAATAGTGTCTGCCTCTGCTATAGCTTCCAGATATTTGCCACCCTTTACAGTGATATCATAGTGGCTTGCCTCACGAATTGCCGACAACACAGCAATAGGCATAGCCAGCTTCAAGGCACAGGAAAAATCTACCATAAGAACGGACAACGCCTTGGTGATATTTCTCGTCAAAAGATATGTAATCCCTGTGCCAACTAAAGTATATGGCACCAGTCTATCCGCTAAATGCTCTGCTTTTCCCTCCAAAGAAGATTTCAGTTTTTCCGACTCTTCAATCATTTTTACAATTCGGTCAAACTTTCCCGAGCCTCCAACCTCCTTGACACATATAGTAAGCTCTCCCTCTTCCACCACTGTACCGGCATATACATAGCCCGCCTCTGTCTTTCGCACCGGCAGAGCTTCTCCGGTAAGGGTTGACTGATTTACAAGGGCTTCCCCTGACTTTACCACTCCGTCAAAGGGAATCACGTTACCCATATGTACCACGATATTGTCTTCTGTCTGAATATCCCCGGCATCTACTAAAACCTGCTGGTTATCCTTTAAAAGCCATACCTTCTCAATATTCAACGACATACTTCTTGCCAAATCTCCCACAGATTTCTTGTGAGTCCATTCTTCCAACAGTTCTCCAATGCCAAGCAGGAACATAACCGAACCAGCGGTATCATAATCCTCTCTCAAAACTGATACACCAATTGCAGTGGCATCCAATACCGAGACCTCAATTTTTCCTTTTGTAAGGGTTTTTATTCCCTGCCAAATGTACTTTGCTGATTTTACCGTTGTGATACATGCCGCAACAGACGCCGGTACAAAAAGCTTATTTCCCATTCGAAGAACTAATTTGCACACTAATTTCTGCCAATACTCATCATTTAACTGTCTGCCGGAGTTTTCCAAAAAACTATGAGGCACATCCACCGTTTCATAGGAAAATTTCCTGAGAATTGCAATCATTTCCTCCCTTGTACCTACATAAGTTACTGTAAGGTCTTGGGTCCGCTCCCTTACCTTTACCGCAGTAACGCATTTTTGCTTACTCAGATAATATTGTAGGATATCTGCCTGTTGGCAACTCATTTTTTTCTGAATTATATGTACTCTAATCCTGCCTTTTATTTCATGTTCGATTCTAAACTTCATGATACAACATCTCCCTTACAATGAGAAAAAGCAGGCTTATGTCTGCTTTTCCCATGTTCTCTATTCTCTTATTCTGCATCGTCAGTGTTAGCCTCTTTCGTTGGATTGTCCTCTGCGGATGTCTCTTTCACTGAAATCTCTTCATCCTCCACAACATCCTCTGATGCACGCTCTTCATTGATTTGCTGTGCCTCGGCATAAATATCCTCTGCATTTTCCTGAACATTTGTTGCCACCTTCAAAACACAATCCTTTGCCCGAAGAACTGCTGCTGTCACCTGTGTATATGCTTTCTTGGCATCCTTGCTTGACAAAATTTTAATTCCCGCTGTACCAAACAGTACACCTGCTGCAAATACTCCTGTTGCCTTTTTGTCGATTTTTTTCACGAAATCTAACATTACTATGTACCTCCTGCTTTCATCCTATAAATGCTTGTTAAAAGCCTTTATAGCATTATAACTCTCTTATTCTTGATTTTCTATGCAGTATTCTCTTGTTGAGAATTCTTCTCATCAAAACCCACCACAAGCAATTTCCAATTTACATTATCAAAGCAGATATTCCTGGTCCGCTTCGCTACTTTATTGCCTCTGGCAAAAAGAAATCCAATGTTAAAGTTTTTACTAGAATTGCATAGTCTCAACGTAATTCCGTTGATGTAATGCGCTTTATATTCTTTCCCGGTTCATAACCACACCGCTCCAAACCGGCACTGACAATCTCCCTCCATTTTGCTCCTGACAAAGAAAGAATTGTGCCGTCTTCAAATTCCAACCGGCATCCATTATCACATTCACATCCATCATAATCTGAAAAACAAAGCTGGCTGTTTCTGCTCAATGCCCCGATTTCCTCTAAGGTATTCACCATTCGATACACCGTTGCCATTCCAATAGAATCGTCTTTTTTGACAGCTTTATAATAGATTTCTTTACAACAGGTGCAATTTCCCTCTAAAATAATATCAATCAGTATTCGCCTCTGTCTGGTAATCCTACACCCATTTTTCTTAAGTTTTTCAACGATTAAATCTTTCTGCATTTATTTTTCCTTTTACCCATTTAAGCACACCTAATACTTGTTAGACATCACTAACACTATTGTTATATTACTACCATTCCTTTTGTTTTGCAATACTTTAATATATGATTGATGGAGTAAAATCGTTGTCAATTAGAATTTACTCAACTATACCAAATTCTATTTAATCTTGTTATCTATTTCCCACAATGCAACCTTATCACTATCGTATTTCAGCAGCTTCTGAAGCAGTAACTACACGGTGAACAACAAAATTCTTAAAATCCCCTGCTGATAGCGGTACATCCTGCCCTATTCTATAGAGTTCCGCATCACTGATTGTCATATTGTTGTCCCATGCCACGCCGTAACCGCCGGTCTGCATCTGCACATAAAAAAAACAGTTTTTGATTTCTTTCGGTAGTTCGCCATCTTCTATAGGCGCCAGATAGTAGTCATCCTGTGCACAGCGTCCCATGGAAAGCATGAGCAGACTGTATTCGTCATACTCTTTTAAGCCGTTTTCCTTCAGAACCTGTCCCAAATTTTGCTGATCTGTAGGTATAATACGCCACTGTTCCAGCAGCAATCTGTAAGGCTCTCAATGAACTGACCGATGCAGGCTATCTTCTGCAAATTTCTTCCAAAAGCCAATTTGCAATATCGACAATCTTGATACCCTCATATTGATAGGTGTCATGTCGTGTTCTTGCTATGAGCATTTTCGGATATGCATCTGCGATTGAAAGCAAAGGAGATACTTCACGCTGAAAAGTTTTTTCATCGGTGATATTATCCGATACCTGAATATAAATTTTTTCGTTACGTTTGATTGCTACAAAGTCAACCTTTTTTTTGTACAGAATACCGACATAAATCTCGTATCCACGGCGCATAAGCTCAATTGCTACAATGTTTTCAATCACACGTCCGTAGTCCATATTTTTTGTGCCGAGTTTGGCATAGCGGAATGAATGGTCACTGAGATAATATTTTTCATTTGTGGAAAGATATTTCTTGCCTTTAATGTCATATCTGCGCACCTTATAAAAAGCAAAGGCATTGCAAAGATACTTAACATACTGCCCTACCGTCTTGTGATTGATTTTGTCCTTGTTGCTGTTGAAAGTATCGGAAATGCCCCTTACAGATGTAAGGTTTGAGATATTGTCCATAAGGAAATCTACGATTTTATCCATAAGCGCGGTGTTCCTGATTTTGTATTTTGTCCGTATATCTCTGACAATAAGTGTGTGGAAAACATCTTCAATATAGTTGTATTTCGCCTCATAGTCCTTATATAAATAAGAACCCGACATACCGCCCTCAAGCACATATTTATCAAAAGCGTCATAAAGGTCGGTATAACCGAAATACTGTACAAATTCAGAGAACGAAAACGGATATACCTTTATTTCAAAGGTTCTTCCCGTGAACAACGTTGCAAGGTCTGAACTGAGAAGAAAAGCATTGGAACCGGTGATATATATGTCAAACTTTTCGGAAGCGTGTAATCCGTTAATAGCTTTCTCGAAATTTTTGCACATCTGAACTTCATCAATTAAGACGAAATTATCTACGTTCTCCTGATATTGAGATTTGATGTAGTCATACAGCGGACGATACTCTGTCAGTTCGTCAAACTCAGGCAGATTGAAATTGATATGAATAATGTTTGCATCGGGATTATCGGCTAACACACGGCTTTTAAAAGCTTCGAGAAGCTTGGATTTGCCGGAACGTCGAACACCTGTTATAACCTTTATGTCGGGTGTTCCCATTACGCTGATAACCTTATTCAAATATTTTTTTCTTTCAATAAGTTTCATGATTTTGTCCTCCATTTTCACTATTATAACATATCTATTTCCCAAAGTCACAATTTTTTCGATTTTGGGAAATAGAAAGTAGTGTCCTTGTTTTTGCATAGAATAACAGGAGACGAAAAAGTATGTCATCAGCTATGGAAAGAGATGTTTCAAAGATGAATAGAAAAATTCTTAGTATTTCATCGATGATTATGGCTGGTACGAGAGAAAATTTTTATGATCAGTTGAAAAAGTATCTTAAGTGATTAGAACAAGAAACGCCGGCAAATGCCGGCGTTTTTCAATTAATCTTATTAGACTCTTTTTTATTCCTGTACTCCACTGGTTTTGAGTGCTTCAAAGCCTTTTTTCTTAAGCAGACTGTTTACATCTATTATGCTGCCTGGTCTATCGTTAAACATTATCATCAAAAATGCATCTCGTGGTATTTTGACATAAAGCTCAGGCAGACCATATTTTTTCAGCGCACGCTGAGTTTCATCCAGTGTAAGCTTACCCGCATAGCAGATTCTTAAAATGATATCACGCTGTTTGGTACGCTTTTCACCGGAAAGAAGCTTGTAGCCATAACGCTCAGGTATGTCAGCCATTAAAAATACTGTCTGTTGAAGAATACCCTTTTCATGAAAAAGGTCTTTCATGTATGTATAAAAATCATCTCTCGAATTCATCATACTCTCTTTATTTTCTTCAACATAAGCATCAAAGCTGTTCAGATGAGTACTGCCCAAAGCCTTCTCCAGTTCAATTGTATTTTTCTCACCCATGGTTCTGCTCCTGTCTGTATCTGTCATTTATTTGATATTTAAAGCTAATTGGATTAGTCATTTATTCAGCCTTAAAGCTAATTGGATCTGTATCTACTATTGTATCATAAGTTTCTGAATCGTAAATATGAAATTGTAATTCAACCTCATCAATACTCTCTATTCCATTATCTTCAAGGTCGCTGGATAATACTGTAATGTCATCAATGGCTTTCTTTCCGTCATAAACCTCACATGAAAAATAAGGTTCAGTCATAAACCCATTTATAGACATATCTTCGCAGCTTATTGTAATATTCTTACCTGTCGAATTTTCCATATAAAGAAGTATAGCTGTTCCCCAGAAGCTGTTCTCGTCAACGGTTTTTCCTACTATTTTGATTCCACCTTCATCATAAAGCACTGCACCTTCATCATTAGGTGTTGTGTCCATATTTGCATATTCTGAGGTCTGAATAGTTACACAATCCGAATCAAAGATATTGTCCCAGGTATCTTCATCATATGCATGGAAATATATTTCAATCTGCCCTACGGTATCAATTCCTGCTTCCTCTAATTCATAGCTTTCAAGATAAAGAGTTGTATTAGACTTCTTTCCCGCTGCAACGGTTTCAGCAAATAAATCTGAAATCATATAATCATTGACAATGAGAGCTGTACATCCGATTGTAACATCTTTGTCAGTATTGTTTTCAATCAAAAGCTTAATTCCGTCTCCCCAGATTTCATCGGTTACATATTCAGTTGCAGTTATGACTATATCATCCTGATCAATAAGAACCTGTTCATCAATTGAAACCTCGGTTTTTTCATCAGAGCTATCAGATGAGGTATCATCATTGCTGTCTGTATCATTTGTACTCTCTGAATCACCGTTTTCTGTGTCAGAATCCTTTGATGAATCTGAGCTGTCTGTATCATCTGTAACAACCTTTTTTGTATCGTCGTCACTACTATCTGATGAACCACTTCCAAGTGCCATAAGTGCAAATACTGCTAGGCACATAATTAAAGTAAAAATCTTCAATTTGCTTTTAAACTTAGTCATTATTTCCATTCCTCCTTTTAAGCTTTTTATTTAGCTTTATTTTTTCATTAATCTAAAAAGCTTTGGACTAATTTGATATTGTATAATCCCGGATGCAATGCTTATTGCTAGCAGTTCTAAGATAATATCCCAAATATCAAAGGTTCCACTTACATTTTTCATAAGCTGCAGGCTTTCCATTAATATTGCAAATGCCGATGCAATTAAGGTAGTTCTAAAAATTTTATCTGCATTAATATCTATCAACAGATAGATTGTGAAGGTGAGTGAATATGCCCAAAGCATATCTAAAAAATAATTTCTGATAAATATATAAAGCCAATTAGCTTTTTGAATATATCTTTTTATCATTTCTAAAATATTGAAAGGCATTTCCGTATTTGCATGATTACCTAAGCTTACGTTTGATGTTTTTCTCAGACCTAGGACTTTCTTTAATTTCTGTACAAAAATTACATTCTCTGAAAGCATGAAATAAAGACTGCCTCCCAATATTAAAGGAATTATTATATTTAGAATTATTTTAAAATATACCCTATGCTTATTTCTGTTCCTCACCATTTTCATCATTTTTCTTCTTTTTCTTAGTAAACAATGCTAAAACTGCGAAAAATGCATTGATAAGGCACCATGTAGACCAGATTGCAAGGTCACTATAAGAGCCAAAATTAGAATATCCCGTAATTGCTGCTATGCCAAAAAGAATAATAAGGGCTACATTTCCACCGTTTTTCTTTGATTTTCTGGTAGCGATTGAAACAATTCCTCCTGCAAGCATTAAGACTGCAAGCACGATACCAGCCGAGCCTGAAACCTCACCATTGTCTGAAAGAGCATTACCTAATCCTGCCACACATGACTGAAATGACACCAGTACAAAAAGAATAATTGACAAAATTCCTGAAACCAACTTCCATGTTTTCATTTTTTCTAATTCCTCCTAAAAAGTAATAAGAAAGTGCATACGTCTATACCTTTCTAAACAAATTCAATATTGAATTACACAAAGGAATTGTAGCACAAATGGTGGTAATGCGTTGCCACCGTTATGGTGGTAATTTGGATTAATTATGTAATTTTTGTGCTTCATTTAACATTTTCAATTTACAATTACCTAGAATTTGCTATACTATAGTTACGTGAGCATGGGTAGTGACGTTCAAAGGTTGACCTGTGTACTTCACAATACAGATGTATTCTTAGCGAAATGGGGTTTGATATGATATCTTCATATAAAAATATAGCTACTATAAATGAGGCACACAATATAAGCCTGGTTCAGGACCTTGAGAGCGGTAAGGTTTACGTTCAGAAGGTTTTAGATATTTTTAATTATAATCTTTACTATCAGCTTTATGAAAATCCTATTTCAGGAACTCCAAGAATATTTGATTTTGAAAAAAATGGTGACAGATTAATTATTATTGAGGAATACATAACGGGTTCTTCCGTAGAAGAGCTTCTTAATAATTCAGCTCTAAATTCTGATTATATATATCATTATCTGACACAGCTATGTGACATTGTCGGAAGATTGCATGCCATGAATCCGCCTATAATACATCGTGACATTAAACCCTCTAACGTAATTATAACTGCAGATAATCAGGTTGTTCTGATTGACTTTAACGCCGCTAAATACTACTCCTTAGAGGATTCCTCCGATACCATTCTCCTGGGAACCAGGGGATATGCTGCACCTGAGCAGTATGGCTTTGGTGTCTCCTCTCCCGAGACTGATATTTATGCAATTGGAGCCTTAATAAAGGATATTGTTGATGGTAAAGACAGTGTGCTTAAGCCAATTATTGAAAAATGTATGCAGCTTAATCAAAAGGACAGATATTCTAATATTTCTGAATTGAAGGCGGCAATTATTAGCACAGCTATTGATAAGACTTCTAAAACTGCAAAAATTGGTTTTAATAATTTTTCAGACACACAAAACGGATTTAATGATTTTTCATGCACACAAAACGGATTTAATGATTTTTCATCTGCTAAGAACAATTTTAATAATTTTTCATCTGTAAATAACGGTTTTAATGATTTTTCAAGTAAAAAGAAAGCTAAGACTAAAGGCTTTCTTCCTCCTGGCTTTAGAACAGGTAATGCAGGTCATATGATTATTGCAGCCCTCACCTATTTGTTTGTATTTTGGCTTTCTCTGACACTAGAAGTAAAAAATACCACAGTTGCCGATATATGGTTGAATAGAATTTTCTGCCTGATTATAATGCTTTTAGTTATTTTCTTTTCATGTGATTACAGAGGTATCCAAGGTTATCTGCCTCTTTGCAATTCTCCTAAGAAAGTAGTTAAAATTTTAGGAATACTGTTATGGAATTTGGTTATTATCTTTGGAGTTATTACAGTTCTTACTATAATTGAAAATATATTGTAAATTAATATAGAAAAAATTAACTTAGTAAGCATACTCAACAAAAAATGCACAGCCTTTCATTTAAGCTGTGCCTTTTTATTAAGCCCATCCGGATGAGCCACTTAACCATTTAAATGCCCTGGTTCCATCTTCATTGGTAATTGTAGTCAATTCTAAATTATACCAAAATCCGTCTTCATCCACTGAAGTTGTATCTGAACCTGAAAAACTTACTTCACTATAATCATTTAACAAAGATTTCCAAAATGAATCTGATGTGTCTATGCCTTTTGAAATATAAGCCTCAAGTTTTTCATCTGAAGCTTTCTGCCAGGAAATGTTCTTTTTCCCAGCATATTTTTCTTCAATAAGCTTCCTAATTTGCTCTAAATCTAAGTCATTGCCTTTTAGTGTTAAATTCATAAGTGTTACTCCAATTCTCGTACATGTTCACGCAGCTTTAGTACATAGCCCGGTGAAACTGATAGTTCATCAATTCCCCAGTCAAGAAATGTCTTTGTTAAAGTGGTATCTGCTGCAAGCTCTCCACAAATACCTACACTTGTGCCATGGGCATGCGCATTTTTTGCAGTTAGCTCAATAAGTCGCAAAACGGCTTCGTGATGAGTGTCACAAAACGGTTCTAATGCAGAGTTTTGTCTGTCACAAGCAAGTGTATATTGCGTAAGATCATTTGTGCCAATGCTAAAGAAATCCACCATAGGTGCAAGTAAATCACTGATTATTGCTGCTGCGGGAGTTTCTATCATTATTCCAAGCTCAACATTAGGTGAAAAAGCAATTTTCTCAGCTTTAAGTGACTGCCTCACTTCTTCACAAATTTTTAAAATCTGTTCAAGCTCACTAACAGAGGCTACCATAGGAAACATAATTCCGAGTTTTCCATAAACTGAGGCTCTATAAAGTGCCCTAAGCTGTACCTTGAAAATTTCAGGTCTGGTAAGACATATTCTTATTGCACGAAGTCCTAGTGCAGGATTTTCTTCTTTTTTAAGATGAAAATATTCAGCCTGCTTGTCTGCACCGATGTCAAGTGTTCTGATAATGACCTTTTTGCCATTCATCTTTTCCAATACATATTTATAGGCTCCAAGCTGTTCTTCCTCTGAAGGATAATCCTTGCCCTCAAGATAGAGATATTCACTTCTTAATAGACCAATTCCGCCTGCATCATTTTCAATAGCCAAGCTGCTCTGGTCTGCATTTCCAATATTTGCAAAAATATCTACGTGACGACCACTTTTTGTCAGATTAGGCTTGCCCTTCAGATTTTCAAGCTGCTTCTTTTTATCCTCAGCCTCTTTTTTCTTATTAAGATAAAATTCTTTTGTATTAGAATCAGGATTTAAAATAAGCTCGCCCGTAAATCCATCTGCAATTGCTTCTTCTCCGGTCTTTAGTTTATTTATAAATTCATCGCCTATTCCTACAATTGCAGGTATACCCATGTTAGCTGCAAGTATGGCTGCATGAGAGTTCAGAGAGCCTCCTACTGTTGCAAAGGCAAGAACTTTTTTTGCATCCATTGAGACGGTATCGCTTGGGGTAAGCTCATCCGCACAGACTATTACACCTTCATCAGAAATTTCCACTTCTAATGAGTCACCTCTAAGATTTGCCATCAGCCTATCAGAGATGTCTCTAATATCTATGGCTCTTTGACTCATGTAATCGTCATCCTGGTCAGAAAAAAGCTTTTCAAATTTTTTTGCAGTCTCATCTACTGCATATTCGGCATTTACATTTTCCGCCTTTATTATGTCTTTAATGCTTTCGATATAATAATCATCCAGCAAAATCATTTTGTAGGCAGTAAACAGCTCTGCCTGCTGTTTTCCAACTGATTCTAAAGACCTTTCATAAAGCTCATCAAGCTGTGTGAAGCAGGCTTCCCTGGCTGAATCCAGTCTGTCGGCTTCAGCACTTATATTTTCAACAAATTCTTTTTCTATGGTCATTTGGGATTTTTTGAATACCGAAATTTTGCCAATCGCTATTGCTCCAAAAGCTCCCTTACCTTGAAATTTCTGCATTGCCTGCTCCTTCGGCCTGCCTACTATATTTGCTCTTAGAAGGCTATTTCATAAATAGTTTTCTGAAACTCTTTTTCGTAAACCGACTCACACTTTATTGTTTAAGGTTCACTTCCGTAAACAAGCTCTCCATTTTCATAGAGTGCCAATTTCGTTCCTGCTATACAGGTACCGGTGGTTAAGCCTTCATAGGAATAATCATTTGTGCAATCCCATGAGCCTGTTGAATCAGTCATTCTCACCTGAACCTCTTTTTTGTATTCTTCCTGTCCGCCAGGATAAAGCTTGCTACCGTCAAATACTATTGAAAGATAATAAATATGGTTTTCTTCATCCCATACCTGCAAGCCCTTTGCCTCAGCATCCTGCATATAATTTGTCGATATGGTAATGCTGTCTGCGCTTCCACCTGCCTCATAGACCTCTGAAAGATCCACAAAATATCTAAGCTCAATATCTTCTGTTGCTCTTGCCGGCCAACCTGTTTCATTGTAAACATAAGCCTTAATTTCTGTAAAGTCCGTACCACTTGCATTAATTGCAGCCTCGCAATAATACTCGTCCTCACTTACTGCCTCTACTGCACCAAAGTCTACTAAGGTCTTGCCATGATAACGAGAGTAAAGCTTTGCAAGAAGTCCTGTAAAGCCTGCATTATAGTCGCAGGCTACCTCATTTGTCGTATAGTTAGATACTTCATCAGTATAGCCATCTGATGCATCCGGTCCGCCAACCAAAGCTCCATAAAGGGTATGGCGACTGGTAGATGGTTCATTCATATTATCACTATATGAGCCCTGAGCTGTTCTGTGATGTGGATGCTGTGGATAAGATGAGCCAAAGCCTATCATATAGGAAAAGCCTGTATCACCAAGTGCATATCCTGCCTGTGAAACCGCAAAATCCCAATAGGTATCTACCTTTGAAGCCGTACAGCCTTCCCATTCACTGTAAACTGCTGCAATATAGGCTGTTGTGGTTGCATAACGAAGTGAGCCCCAGCTGTCAAGCCATGCAAGCCCCTTCGGTGTATATGTAATTTTTTCTCCTGTTGAAGTTCCTGTTGTCCAATAATCCAGATGCTGTTCAACTGCTTGAGTATAGGTATCCTCTTTTGTAAGCTTTGCAAGCATTACTGCTGCTCCAATGTGAACATCATCCCAGCACATTGCCCAGTCATAATCCTGGCTAGCCTGAGTGTAGTAGCTCTTTGCATCACTTAAATAAGAATTATCTCCGGTTGCAATATACAGCCAGGCTCCTGCCCAGGCTAACTCATCATAAAAGCCGCTCCAGGAATCATAAAAGCCGCTGGCTGCTGTATAACCCGAATCACTCTTATACTTTGCAGAAAAAGCATAAAGGCTCTTTGCATGCTTAAGGCAGAGTGCACTGTAATCAGCATCTACGTCTTTATAAACGATGCTGCAGATTGCAAGTGAGGCTGCTGTTTCTGCTGTAACTGTTGAGCCTGGTGAATAGGCGGTTACGCTATAAGAAGGTCTGTCCATCTGAAGTGCAACCAGCTCAGCAGGTCCCCACCAGGAATGGTCGGAGCTTCCACTGCCTACCTGATAATAGTAAACCTCATCCTCAGGATGACATTTAATGAAATAATCATTTGCCCATTTAATATTTGCAAGTGCATATTCAAGCTGGCCGCTTTGTTCGTAAGCATCAGAGTCCTCATAAATTGACCAGCCAAGCATTGCAGCTGTATAGGCCATTGGCAGGTTGAATTTTACATTGTCACCTGCATCAAACCAGCCTCCGGTTAAATCAAGTCCTACGTCACTTCCGTCTGAAAGTGCAGAATCACTTCTCCAGTTGCATCTTACGGTTTCCGGAAGCTCGCCTGAACGCTGAAGCTCATAAAAGAGCAAAGATTTCTGAAGCGCCTCGCCATAATTATAGTCGCCGGTTCCTTCAGTTCCCTCATAACCACTGCCGGTCTCTGTGCCAACTACAGTATGATTGAAAGCGCCATATTTAATTACACCTTCCGTTGAAGCTGTGACAGAATCGCCATCTGAAAAAGAATTTGAATTGTCTGAAGTGCCATCCGAAGCTTCTGATTTATTGTCCGATGAATCAGAAGACGTACTGTCAGATTTATTTGATGAATTGTCCGTATCATCTGACGCAGATGAATTATCAGCTTTGACTGTTTCAGTATTGCCTCCGGATGATGTATTTTCAGAAATTGTATTTTTGTCAGTTTTTTCAGTATCAGTCTTAGTTATTAAACGTCCTACGCAGATACCGATTATAAAAATCAGTGCATAACAAATGACTGCCCCAATGATTAGTTTTTTCTTTTTATTATTAGCAGAATCCATAATACCCCCTGTAACATTATTTTTTGTGCTATTAGGTAAATAGTACCACAAATTGGGGAGTATTACAATATATATACTACTTATTAAATTTTATACAGAGGGAACAAGGTACGGCGACACAACTTATTTTCCGGTCTTACGACCGAAAAAACGGTTGTGTCCCCAGTTGTTCTACGGTGAGTTTTCAAAATTAGGATGTGTCCCCAGTTGTTTTACGGTAGTTTTTCAAAATATTATTTCTTGACACTAGTTTAATTAGACTATACAATCTATTTTGTGTACAATAAACATTTGATGTACTTGAAAGAAGGAAAATTTAGATGATTAAATTAGGTTTTATTGGATTTGGTCTTATTGGTGCTTCGGTGGCTAAGTCTTTGAAGACAAAGGCGCCAGGTGAATATGAATGTATGGTTTATGACTATCATACTGATGCAAATCCTGCTCTCGAGAGAGCCCTTAGTGATGAGGTTATTAGTAGTATTACAAAAAAGCTTACGGGACTTGTTGGATGTGATGTAATTTTTTTATGTGCTCCAACACTTAAGAATATAAAATATCTTTCACAGCTTAAAGAGGCTTATGAATCTGTTTCTGCAACTCTTCCACTTATTACTGACGTTGGCAGCGTAAAAGGTAATATTGTAGAGGCTGCACAGGAGCTTGGAATTGGCAGTCATTTTATCGGTGGTCATCCAATGGCTGGCTCAGAGAAAACCGGCTATGACAGTGCGAACGACCATCTTCTTGAAAATGCCTACTATATTCTTACTCCGGCTGAAGGTTCATCTGCTGCTTCACTCGAATTATTAAAAGACATTGTAAAAAAGACCGGTGCGGTTTCAATTGTGCTTGACTGCAAGGAGCATGACAGAGTAACTGCCGCAATCAGCCATGTACCTCATATCATCGCCGTTGAACTTGTAAATTTGGTTCAGGATTCCGGTGATGATACTCCTACAATGAAAATGCTTGCTGCCGGTGGCTTTAAAGATATCACACGAATTGCTTCTTCTTCACCTGACATGTGGCAGTCAATCTTCATGTCTAACAAAGAAGCAATTTTAGACTGCCTCGACCGCTATCAGGATGCACTTGTAAGGGTGGAGGCTGCCGTAATTTCTTCAGATGCAGACTATATCTATAAAACCTTTGAACGCGCAGGTGAATTTCGTTCCTCAATTCCTAATGCACATGGAATGATGAAGCCGGAATATAAGTGCTATGTTGACATTGAAGATAAGGTTGGTGCAATTGCTACGGTTGCAACTCAGCTGGTTACACATGATATATCACTTAAAAACATTGGAATTGTAAATAACAGAGACTATGAACAGGGTGTTCTAAGAATCGAATTTTATGATGCAGGAGCCAAAGAAGCCGCAATCAAAGAACTTGAAACCAGCGGTTACACAGTATTTAGAGCAGACTAAAAAAATCCCTATCCACTTTCATTAAGTAGGATAGGGATTTTATTTTAGTCTGTAAGTGGATCAACTCCAAGTTTATTCCAAATGATTGAATAAGGCGCTGCTCCTATTGTGAGCACCTTCTCATAAGCTTCTTTTTCGGTATTACCTATGTTTACGAGGGCATCGATTGTATCCTCCATTAGAAGGAAGCCGGCTCCGTAGCAAGGATAAATTCCCGGATCGGAGATAACAAAATTGTAAATATAATCTGCTGTATCTTCATCATCAAAGCCAAAATCTGCAAGCCAGTCTCCAAGCTCACTTTGGTCATAGCCATAATAATTTACACATATATCTGCAAGTGTTACAATTTCATAGGACATAATATTATCAAGGAATCTGATTCTTGCCTGGTTTTCATCCTTGATACACCAGCCGTAAGCAAGCTTTTCAACATACATTGCCCATCCCTCTGAATAGCTCATGTAGGTAAGCTCTGAATCAAGCTCTTCATAGCCGGTTTCATCAGTAAGATCATATTCATCCTGATAAAGATGTCCAGGAATACCTTCGTGTGCCATCGTTACAAAAAGCTCAACTGAATTATCTACATTATCATCATTTATTCTGATAACCTTTCTTCCGATATTGTCAAGCTGAGGTGACATATAATAGGCAACAATTGAATCAACTTTTTGGCTGTCATCAAGTGAGCTGAGTATCCAGCTAAGGTCACCTACTGAAGGAAATTCCTCTGAAGCAAGCTCAACTAAAGCCTCAAGGACCTCATTAGGATCATCTGAGTACTGAGAGGTTGCGAGTGTATAGGTTGTAGCAGCTAATGGATGTTCATAAGAAATATCAAGTACCTCATCCATCTGCTCGTTAAATTTATCTAATACATAATCATAAAGCTCATCTACTGTCATGCCTGAGCCAAGATAGCTTTCAAGAAGCCAGGAATAATAATCAGCTCCGTCTTCAAAGGATGAAAGTCCTGTTGCAGCAACAACATAGTCATCAAGTCCATCGAGGAAATCCTCATAGTCTTCAATTGCAGGCATCATTGAGTCTTCAATAACAGCTGCAAGCTCTGATAAGTATTCCTCATTTTCATCATCACTAAGTCCTGCTTCTGACAAATTGTTTTCAAAGCAAAGGTAGATTACATTTTCTTCTGCCTTATCCGAAAGCCAGTCTTCTGCAAAATCTACTGATGCGGTAAGCATTGCCTCAGTAATTACAGAGCCTTCATCAAGCTCATCCTGCATTTCATCCTCAACTCTGGTAAGATAGTCAGGAAAAAGCTTGAGAATCTCAATGAATTCTTCAGCATCCTTTGCACTCTGAATACTATATTCGGTAAGCATGGTCTGAATGTTTGAAAGTGTATTATTGTTCTGACCGAGAGCATAAAGATAGAAATTTCCATAATCCTCGCCTTCATTATACATTACAAGCTCATAAGAAAGCTTATCATAGAGAAGCTGCTGTTCCTCAGTCAATGAGTCATAATCAAAACCGTCAAGCTTTTCTTCAAGGAAGGAATAAAATTCTTCTTCAAATTCTTCATCAGTTTCGCCAAAACCTGCCTCTGCCTCAAGTCCGTAATCCTCAGGATTTTCAACACTGAAATGAAGATAAATACTGCTCTGTGTAATCATTAGAATGTAGACATCATTTAAGAATTGCTCAAACTCATCATCTGATTCAAGAGTAAGAACACTCTTGCCCTGTTCATAGCTTACAGAAGAAGCTCCTGCGCTTTCTGAATTATCAGAGCTGTCTGAATCTGAACTATCTGAACCTGAACTATCTGAATCTGCTTTATCTGATTCATCTGTCTGATTATCCGAAGCATCTGTGTCGTCTGAGCTACTGTCCTCAGAATTTTGGCTTTCATTTTCTTCTACGTCAGTAGAATTGTTTTTAGAGCTGCCACAGCCGGTAAACAATGTACTTACACCAAGTGTAATACAAAGTGCCACTGCTAATAATTTCCTTCTCATTTACGTTCCCCTTTTATTTACTTGCTTACTTTTTAGTTTTCTCATGCATCAGTAGGAGTTAAATCTCCTACTGATGACAAAATATCTCATTCACACTTATAAAAAAGTATTTTAACCTTATCTGAAAAGTCCCCGCTTCTTAAGCGGGGTATGTTACCCCTAAAAGTTTAGCTTTGGGGGTAACATGACTTTTCAGCATCAGTAGGAGGCTGGACTCCTACTGATGGGCCA
>CAZVBH010000045.1:0-18266 GCA_964625275.1 uncultured Lachnoclostridium sp. | reverse complement strand
TCTTAATTGGCACTATGCTTATCAGATATCGACCTAGTGCTCCTAAAGCACCTCCCAGTGCTACATATAAAAATTGCATTATATACTCCTTATCTAATTGAAAGCTGTCCGTTATTTTCTAAACACAAAAGAAACCAAATCAAAGATTAATTAAATATATATAAACACTTAACCAAGTGCAACATCCAATGCAAGCATTACGGTAAAACCAACTGTAAAAAATACTGTTCCGAGATTTGAGTGCTTTCCTTGTGACATTTCCGGAATGAGTTCCTCCACTACAACATATATCATCGCTCCTGCTGCAAAGCTTAGCAAATATGGCAAAATAGGTACAATCATTCCTGCTGCCAAAACTGTAATCAATGCCGCAACGGGCTCCACTACCCCTGACAGCATACCATCAATAAAGGCTCTGCTTTTATTCATTCCTTCAGCATGTAATGGCATAGATATGATTGCTCCCTCTGGGAAATTCTGAATTGCAATTCCTATAGCAAGTGCTAATGCCCCTGTATAAGAAATAGCTTCATTTCCTGATTGCCACCCGGCAAATACTACTCCCACAGCCATTCCCTCTGGTATGTTATGTAATGTAACTGCCAATACCAACATGGTTGTCTTCTTTATAGACACTTTCGGTCCTTCCGGTTCTTCACTTCCTTGATGCAAATGTGGCACTGCACGATCAAGAATCAGTAGGAACAAAATTCCAAACCAGAATCCCACCACTGCCGGTACAAAGGACAACTTTCCCATTCCTACTGACTGTTCCATTGCCGGAATAAGCAAGCTCCATATGGAAGCCGCCACCATTACACCTGCTGCAAAGCCGGTCAATATTCTTTGTATCATTGTATTAAGTTCCTTTTTCATGAACAATACGCAAGCGGAACCCAATGCCGTCCCTAAAAAAGGAATCATAATTCCTTGTACTATTTGATTCATTATAAAACTCCTCTTAACATTTCTAACGGAGATTATTATTTTGTTACCTTGCAGATTTTCTTAATCATATGCGTATACTTTTCAGTTTCTCTTGCAGAATAAGTCATATGTCCATAACCTGTTAACACCCTATACTTTGCATTTGGATATGTTTTTTTAACCTTCCTAAAGCAGGTTTTATAAGCTTTTTCTTCCTTTGCATAGAAGAAATAAAAATTCTTTTGTTCGTTTTCGGTAAATGACGGAAAATCAAAGGTATAGCAACATTCTGTCTGATTAATTACACTCTCATCTGTCAGATACGGCAGAATTTCCACCATCGGTTCCATCATTGGACGCAGGCTCTCTGTATCACCATTAGTAAGCTGTTTCACGAATCTCATATTCATCATATCTTCGGGTTTGTTCTCCCTCATCAGCTTAGTCATCTTTAGGAATATTGTCCGAACAATTGCCTTATATGGTTTAGGAAGTTTGATGCATGGTGCTCCGTCTAAAAACGTTTTATCAACTGTAATTCCTTCCGCTAGTAATTGGTGAACCAGCTCGATTGCGATTTCTGCGCCCATGGACTGTCCGTATACCATTTTCACCTGAATAATATTCTCATCCTTCAGATACTGGACAATTCCCTTTGCTTCACCCTGCCTGCTAGAAAAGGTGCTATTTCCGTCATAGCCGTTATAGTCTACGGCAATTATATAAAAATCATTCTTCCAGATGTCATATAAATAGCTCATAGTGCTTGCAGGACAAAGTGAGCCCGGAAGCATGACCATAACAGGATTATTTTTGTCTCCAAATGTGTGAAATTTCATTACATTTCCCCCTTTTTGCATTATTTCAACACAGCATTAACTAGTTCCAACTGCTTTTGCCTTCTTCTATGAAGTTAAAGAACGGAACCCAGGAATCATTTCCAGATTCAAATTAGTTATATATTCTCAGTAGCCAAAGTTAGATATAGCTAACTTCATTAACCGATTATACTTCACTTTTTCCAATAATGCAAGAGATGACGGAGTAAATCGTTGTTAATTAGGGGAAATTCAAATATAAATTTTACTCACTTACTCTATAATGTCCAACTATGTCATTCCTTTTTTCGAGTATATCTTCTTCATAGGATACCTGATTTGGTCCACTATGATGTATTACATAAGGAATGCCTTTGTCATTTCTTTTATCTGAAACTATTCCAATATGAGTTTTAAAAATAACTATGTCTCCACCTTGCCATTCCTCAATACGATTTATATCTGTTGTAAGTGAAATAGCTGTATGCTTAAAATATACTTTCAAATTTTTCACCCTACGAAAATCGATATTAATATCCGGAGTTTCAATATCATAATCATCAGGGTGCGCTATTATGTCATCATTAACAAGTTGTCGTAAATCATAGCCTGCATTTAGCATAGCATTTGCCACCACATCCGTACACACTCCATATTCATCATCCGAATACCCTGTACTATAATATTTGCTTTTATAAATTGGATTTGTAGCTATATATTTTCTAGCACCATCAAGAATATCAGTTTGGTCATCTATCCCATCTTGATCCATATCTACTGAGCTCACAAAATCAGGTATATTAAAATCTGAATTATCTTTTGCATTGACAGGCTTACTACTGGTATGTATAAAGTGAAACTTGAAAAAACACAGAATAAAACCTAAAGCCAAAGCAAATGCACACAAAATAAATATAATGTACTTCTTTTTATTATTCTTCTTCATTTAAATTTTCCTTTACATCATCTAACAGTATACTAAAAGAGAGCATTGTTCCATAATTTAACCTTATCTGAAGTGGCTTTAAGGTTATGAGCAAGTAGCGAAGCGGACCCGGAATATCCGCTTTGATCTTTAATACCGCTTAAAAAGCGAGGTCTTTTCAGATAAGGTTAAAATCATATCGTAAGACAGCACAGTTTTCTACACCGAAGGCAGCATACTCTGCGTTCGTCATATCGTAAAAATATGACTGTAGCACTCTTGAAATGCCATTATGTGCTACCAGTATGTAAGTCTTTGAATCTGATTCAGCCTTAATTTCATCCAGCAGATTATAAATTCTCTGTGCAAGATGCAGCATGGATTCTCCATTCTCATATCTGCAGCAAAACTCTCCTTTTGCTTTTCGAAACTCTGCGCCATTTCGAGGGGTAGATTCCCATTTCCCGAAATTCTGCTCTTTCAGTCTGGACTCCATTCTGGCCGGGATTCCGGTAATTTGTGAAATATGTTTTGCAGTATCCGCTGCCCGAATCAGCGGTGAATAGAGAATCTCATCCGCCTGAATTCCTTCCTCCAAAATCTTCTTGCCAGCCTCAATTGCCTGCTGATGTCCAAGCTCAGTCAGTGCAATATCTGTCGCACCACAAATTTTATTTTCTACATTCCAAACAGTTTGTCCATGACGGACAAAGTATACACAACCCATATATCATTCCTGCCTATTTTATTCTAATTTACAATCTCATAAGAAGCTCCATTATACCCAATAGATTTTAAATCGTTATAATCGAGCTTTTCTGTATTTTCCACTTTCCTGCCAAATGGTATAGCTTTATTGTTTCGAATAAAAAATACCAGCTCATCAAGTGCAACATTTACATAATGATGACCTTTCTGAAGAATTTCAGTTGAATAATCATCAATTGACTTCATTCTAACGAGCATCATTTCTTCTGGGAGATATACATATCTTCCAAGTGCATTTTGTCTGTAAACCGGTGCTATCATAAGTTCCTGACCGAGTAACAGCTGATCCTCTACCTGTGCTGCCATCTCATCTGACTTGAAATCAAAGGCTAATGGTCTAAACATCATGTCATCATTCTCGACAGCCTTTAGGAACTCACTGTAAAGATACGGAATCAGTCCATATCTAATTTCTACCATTTTCCCGGCAACCTCTACATTATCAAATTGATAAAGCTCCTGATAGCGTGTACCATCTGCTGAATGATTCCTAAATAATGGTGTAAAGATTGAGTACTGAAGCCATCTTAGCATCAAATCTTCAGTAGTATCGCAACCAAAGCCTCCTACATCGCAGCCTGTATATAGAAATCCAGCCATGTTAAGAGCCGGAAGCTGTTGTAAGGAAAGTAAGATATGAGACCACCAAGATTTATTATCGCCCTGCCATATTCCTCCATAACGATGTGCACCAATAAATGATGAACGAGAAAAGAACAATGGTTTTTTATCAGGCTGTAATTTTTCTAAAGCCTCATAGGCTGCTCTAGTCATGTTCATTCCATAAATGTTATGAATTTCACTATGCTTAACCATTTTTCCATTAACATTGTGATAAAATTTATCATAATCGCCTTTATTTGCATTAAGGTCTGCTACCATGCCTGTAAATTTAAAATACTCATCAATACCCATGTTACCGGTTGTCAGCTTTTGAATTTCTTCTAAAGTATCTTCAAGCCTGTCCTCAGTATAAAAAATCGCAGGTTCATTCATATCATTCCAAAAGCCATCAATTCCAAGCTCTGTTAGTGCTGAATATTTGTTACCAAACCATGCTCTTGCTTCCGGCTGCATAAAATCTGGGAAATGTACTTTTCCAGGCCAAACGGCTCCTACAAAAGGTTTACCTTCTTTATTTTTGCAGAAGTAATCCTTTTTTAAGCCTTCCTCATAAACCTCATAGCCATCTTCTATTTTTACACCTGCATCAATTATCGGTACCAGATGAATACCTTGTTCTCTCATATCTGATGACAGCTTTTTTAAATCCGGAAATCTTTCTTTGTTTACAGTAAAATCCTTATAGCTGTCCATGTAATCAATATCCATGTATATGCTGTCTATTGGGATGCCGGCAGCTTTATATTTTTCTGCTACGGTACGTATATCCTGTTCATTTTTATAGCCCCAACGGCTTTGTCCATATCCAAAGCCCCATAATGGTGGAATATAACTTTTTCCTATTATTTTTCTAAATTGCTTTACAATATCTAATTCATCACTACCTGTTATAATATAAACAGCTATATCATTTGTCACAGGTGTGATTTTCATTTCAGTCCTTTTTGTATATCCTATATCGAAAGTAATCTCTCCGGGATAATCAAAATAAGCGCCAAAGGTCTCTTCTCCACTAACAATTATGAAATTGTGTGAACCATAAAGCGAACGGTTATCTTCGTGATGGTGTGGAATATCCAGATTCCAGCTTACATACTGCCAACCTCTTTTATTTATTCCACGAACCTGTTCTCCGAGTCCATATACTATATCTTTTTCTTTAAGCGAATAGAAAAAACTTCCTTCAGAGTCTAAATCAAAAAATTGAAGTTCATCCTTAGATGCTTCTATATCTTCTATTACAGCTTCAGTATTAAACGGATTACCATAAATATATTTTTTAATCATATAACTCTCCTTTTTAAATATCCAATCTAGTCTTTTGTATCTTTCCACTTTCAGTTTTAGGAAGTATGTCTACAATTTTAATAAAATGCGGCTGTTCATACTTTTCCAGCAATGGCTCAAGCCCGGAACGTAGCTTTGTCAAATTCTGTAAATGTTCAGAGGCTGGTACAATAAATGCTGCCAGATATTCTCGTCCATTTTTATTTACTACTTTAACAGCTGCTTCTGAAACCTCCGGAAGTGAAAGTATCGCATTTTCAACGCGAATTGCTGATATCTTTCTGCCATTTACATTACAGATATCATCATATCTGCCGTCAAAATAAAAGAAGCCTTCTTTATCCGTATGACCATAGTCGCCTATAAAGGTTTCACCTATAATTCCAATAACGGCATATTGTGTAGTAACCAACAATTTGCCTTCATCTACACGTACATTTACCTTTGGAAATGGTTTTCCTATCCTTGTTTTATCCTCGCACATGTCATAGCTTTTGACATAAGTAACATAGCTTAACTCTGATGCGCCATAGTAAAGAATCATTTCTGCACTTGAAAAAAGCTTTTTTAGTTCTTTTACTTCATATCCACCAAAGCTCTGCGAGCCACTAATTATCATGGATACATTAGTATTGGTAACAGACTTTTTTTCATAAATTCTTTTAAGCACACGTAATTTTGCCGGAATCAGATATATAATGTCTACCTGATTTTCTTCTATCATATGAAGCCATAAGCGTGGATCAAAGGTGTCGCAGGCGACAACTGTACCTCCACGAGAGAGCTCTGCCAGACACAGATTTAAATTTCCGGTAAATGCAAGACTTCCCTGCATGAAAAAGCGAGTTTCGCCATTCATGTTAAAGATTTCATTTTGCACCGGGAAATAATCATACCAGCTTTCAAAGGTGCGATAAAGCAGTTTATTGCTTCCTGAAGTCCCGGAGGTCATAACCGCCATACAGGCTTTTTCAGGTATTTCAATATTATTAAGAGACAACATGTCACCATGAATATTGGTTTTAAAATCATTTGGCAGTAAAAGCGGAACTGCAAAAGTATCTGAGCATGCCAAAAAAGCTATCAGCTGATCAACCATGTTATTCTTCTTAATCAGGTGGAGCTCAGGTTTTTGAAATTGGTTTAACCATTCGGCCCTGTATTTTTTTGCCATCGTCACCAGCTCACCATATGTATAGTTTAAGCTTTCTGTAATAATAGCAATTTTATCCTGTCTAACAGCTTCCAGCATTTCTAAATAATTTTTACAGTTCTTTTTGTTCGTAATACTTGTCGTCATACAGCTTCAACTAAAATAGCATTTCCAATGCCACCGGCAGCGGCTACTGAACAAATGCCATACCTTCCTTTTTTCACTTCGAGAGCTTTTAAAAGATGAATCATAAGCATGGCACCTGAAGCTCCATAAGGATGCCCATATGCAAGAGCCCCACCCAGAATATTATATTTTTCTTCAATTCCCGGAAACGCTCGAAGAAATAATGCATCTATTATTGCAAAAGCTTCGTTTACTTCAAATGCATCTATGTCATTGTAAGAAAGCTCTGCTTTTTTTAAAAGCTTTTCTGCTGCAAGGACTGCAGTTTCAGGGCTTCTCATAGGATTGCCGCCAATTGACGTTCCCAGTCGGAATTTTGCTTTAGGCTTAATACCATGTTTCTTTATAAAATTATCTGAACATAATACCACGAAGGCTGCTCCATCATGCATAAGACAGGTGTTTGCTGCTGTCAAAGATTTACCATCTTTAAGAAGGAAAGGTAATCTGTCTATCAGTTTACGGCTCATATTTTTTCGGATTCCTTCATCCTTTGTGCTTCCAGCAACTGATACCTGTATATCATTTAGTATTCCCACTTCTTTAGTCAACTGTGCACGTTGATGGCTTTTTAAAATCCAAGGATCTGTTTCAGCCTTTGTCACATTATTTACTTTAGCGGTCAGCTCCGCACCCTGTAACATAACCTGCTCTCCTTGTACATCCGGGACGAACTGAGCAACGGTATAAGTCTTTCCTTCCTCATAGAGTGGATGATTGGAATTATACATACGCAATGGCTGAGTTGATGAGCTTTCCAGTCCTCCTGCAATTATAAGCTCTGCCATTCCTGACTCTATTTTTGCAGCAGCTGTTGAAATTGCTTCTAATGCAGAGCCGCACTGAAGATCTAAAGTTACAGCAGGAACTGATTCTGAAATACCTGCTTTAAGTGCTGCAAGCCTGGTAATATTTCCACCTCCGCCAACAGCATTTCCTCCAATAACAAAATCAATGTCCGAATCTTTCAGTTCATATTTCTTCACCAGCTCTTTTAATACTTCTCCTCCAAGGACCTCGGCAGGAATATTTTTATACATATGGTCTTTTACACCTATAAAGCTTCTAAGACCTCCTAAAATCCAGACATGGTCCATCCGGTTTATTCTTTTTGGTGAATCACAAGCAAGTGTAAGCTTCAAAAATTCTGTTCCATCTTCTGAAACTAACTTAATAATTTCACTTCCTTTTTCCTCATTAGATTTTAAGAGATACGCATTTCTTTCAACCTTAAGCGATGAATAAAATCTAACATTGACACGATAATCACTTGAAGCCTTTGTAATAAACTTCCCAAGTATTGTATTCATCATTAACAAACCCGGAACAATGGCTTCTTTGCCTTTGTGAATGGGATTATAATCAGATACCTCATTCAAATATGAATTTACCTGTTCTTCTGAAAAAGAAAGTGTTGTCATGGATTTCTCCATATCAAAAGTCTTGTCAGCCTGGTGACCAGCTAAATGATTACCTTTATCTTTTGACTTTTCAGTTGGTTTAATGAGAATAATTTTGAGCGAGCTACCATGATTATATGCTTCTATCTTCACCATCGAGGAGCCACTTTTTACAATTTGGGCCTCAGAATCATCAGAATTGTAATCATTAGCTTTTGATGAATAAATAAATTCACAATTTCCTATTACCCAACCTTCATAGCCTTTAAGAGTAGAAAGTTTTTTCTCCAAAGTGATTAAGGTGTTATTCATCTTCCTAATCCACATCCTGTTCTGATATTGGAATCATCAGGTATTTCTGAAATATAGTGGGCTGAAAATGCTGCATTACATTCTGCAATTGATTTTTTGCCATCTATATAATCTCTGAAAAATTCCATCAAATCCATGCCGCTGCAATCACAGCCTTCTTCCTCTTCCCATTGCTTTATAAGCTGAATTCTTTCACTCTTAGTAGTATTCTCGACTGAATATTTGTCCATAATGTGCTCCTTTATTATATGCTAATCATTTTAATCTTCTAATAATAGCTCCGCCTTCCTGCTTTAACCACTCAAGTGATTCCTTATAATCCGGAAGAACCTGATTTACTTCATTCCAAAAAGCCTTGGAATGATTCATCTCTTTTAAGTGACATAGCTCATGAACAACGACATAATCAATAACCTCAGGTGGTGTCAGCATTAGAAGACAATTAAAGTTTAGATTTCCTTTGCTGCTGCAGCTGCCCCATCTCGTCTTTTGATTTCTGATTGTAATTCTGCCATAGGTTACACCTATAATTTTTGCATAATATGCAGCTCTTTCAGGTATATATTTAAGTGCCTTATCTGCGAGAGCATTAATCTCATCTATTGTAAAATAATTAATTGGTTCTGATTTTGTCTCAAGCTGCTTTTGTCTTAAAAGCTCAATATGCTTTAATATCCAGGCTTTTTTACTATCAAGAATTCTCTCAATGTCCTTGTCGGAGGTACGCATAGGAACTCTTAAGGTTACCGAGAGGTCACGATTAACCTGAATAGATATTGTTCTTCTGTTTGACCTAATTACATTAACATTCATTGTGCATTTCCAATTTCCTAGTATAAAATATTTAGAAATGTTCAGTGTAACATTTCTATATAAAAATCAAGCTGAACTTAACGCATTTTTCAATGGTTGTAGGTTAAACTTAATACTGGTCCACTAGAGCTTATAATAACACATCACGTTAATTTAATAAATAAGATTTATAATAAAAAATATTTATCGAACGCATAAAAAATTAATGGGCAAACAGCTTCACTGTTTGCCCATTAATTTTTATTTTACAAATCTATCAAGATGCTTGATTATCGGATAAGCTTCTTCTTCCTCTTTTATTCGTACAGCGAAGGTTTCTTCTCTGATTTCTTCCGGTTGTATTATCCAAATGGCTGATAAATCAACATCTCCACGTTTTTCCCTTAGTAACTCATAAGTTTTCTCAAACAGTTTTCCACAGGTAATTGAGCGTAAAGGTCGTCCAACAATTTCAAAGCTTTTGCCATCTTTAGTAAGAATATTTATAGCAACCTTTTTGTCAAACCATATACTGTATACTAGATTCTTTCCATTTTTTGAGCTTTCAATAAGCTCATAAAATTCAATTCTTCCATCTTCAGCGACCTTAAGGCTTCCCTTAAATACCACATGAGGAATACCGTCCTTACTTACTGTTGCTACTGCTTTTATGGTATCAGGAGCATTTATTTTATCAGCCAGCTCTTTATCTATAAAAATATCCATATGTACCTCCAATTGCTTTTTATCATCACTTTAGTACCCTATTTTATAAATGGGTACTTTATCAAAGATTGAATTTATACTATATCCTAAGTAAATCCTGTCCCGGATGTGCTCCACATCTACGGAAATCATCCGTATAAGGATTAACATTGTAATGATGTGCAAGTCTGTCAAATTCGCGATACAGTCTTATATAATAATCCAGTGATGGTGTTTCCTGATTTTGGAACATTGATCCAGGTGCTGCTCTCCATACATTTGCAGCAAGTGCAATACCATGTGAAATTATCTCCTCTGCTTCTTCTCTAACATACTTATAAGCCTCATCTTCACTAGGGAATCCATTAGGTGTTGCAAGCTCAGTTCCTAAAACTACACCTGAGGTTACGTTTCCACGTCCAAATACATCTACTGATGCATAAAGTCTGCGCTTCCACTCATCATAACCGATACGTTTTGCTTTTCCAGGACAAATCCATTCAAATTTTTCTTTATTAAGTACTTCGATATCAGTAGTATAAGTCATGCAACCTGTTTCATTATAAAGACGTTCGAGCTGTCTTTCGTTAAAAGCTGATGAAATAACCTGACTAGGAAATCTTCCCGGTTTGAAATTCTTACCTACCTCTTGAAGAAGTGCAATATATCCATTCAGCTCTTCTTCCAGTATTTCCTCACCGGCAAGAATTGAACCTCCTGTAAGAAGTATGCTTGAATATCTGCCCTTCTGCTTTAAAGCCTCTTTTACTGCTTCTCCAACATACTTAACATTGTTCATTGGTTCTGTGCAACCACTCTTTTTATAATTAGGTGTCCAGCAGCAATATTTACAGCCTTCACCAGGATTATCCCAAAAATGGCAATACTTACTCAATGAGATATCCAATCTCTGTGGCCTTGCTGTAACATACTTTGACATTGGCTCTCCACCTGAAGTAAGCTTGTCAAAGAAATCCGGCTTTTCCCAATACCATACTTCTTCCAATATCTTGCCATTATCTGTAAGATAAATGTGATCATCAATTACATCAACAACATAAGGTGGTCTTTTAGGCTTGTTCTCATCAAAATCATAGCTAAGAATAAGCAAAGAGCCATCACGAAGTAAAAGACTTTCCGGTGCCATTTTTGCACCTACTCTAAGACCGGCTACATCACCGCCAAGGTTGGTCTGGTGAATCTTAGGGTCAAGCTTTGCAATCGCAGCATCTGTATAAACTACACCTCGTCTCTGTACGTCTACCTTCAATATTAAAATTGGAGGTACATCAGGATATTTTTCTATTACTTCATCAAGAGTAAGCTCCTGATTTTTTAAATTATCATCACTCATATTGGTTTCCTTTCATGACTCATGTTAAATGTTATATTCAACCTCAGGTTGTGTGCTTTCGTAGAACTGTTTAAAAATTTCATTTCTGTAATAAATAAAATTCTGACTTGTTCTATCTCTTTCACGAGAAATGTCTATTGGTACTATTTTTTTAACTTCTCCGAGATTTCCTGACATGACTACTACTCTGTCTGCAAGATATATAGCCTCATCTATGTCATGTGTTACCATGATGATAGTCATTTTTTCTTTTTCCCAAATTCGTAGAAGCTCCTGTTGCATAGAAATCTTTGTAAATGCATCAAGTGCACCAAATGGCTCATCTAATAGTAAAACCCTCGGTCTGTTAATAAGCGTTCTTGCGATACTTACTCTTTGCTGCATGCCACCGGAGAGCTGACCCGGTAATGCTTTTTCAAAGCCTTCAAGCCCTACAAGCTCTATGTGGTGTTGTATTCTTTCTTTTCTGGTTTCCTTGTCAAGTTTTTCGCAAATTCCAAAGCCTACATTTTTTTCTACAGTACTCCAAGGGAAAAGTCTTGGTTCCTGAAAAATAATTCCAACTTCTTTTGCAGTAGGCTTTGTAAGCTTTTTGCCATCAAGAATAATCTCTCCACCTGTTGCCTGGTTGAGTCCAATAATAATCTTAAGCAAAGTACTTTTTCCACAACCACTTGGTCCTACTATACATATTATTTCTCTGTCCTTTATGTCGAGATTGACATCCTTCAACACTTCAAGCTTTGAGTTGTTAATTGTAAAATCCTGTTTTATATGTTTAATTTCCAGTCCCATATCTTCCTCCTAATTCTTAGGCTTCCAGTATACAATCTTCTTTTGGAGGAAAATCATAACCAAATCAATAACAACACCAATAACACCTATTGTTATAATTCCAAGCAAAAGCATGTCAGGTCTTGCAAGCTCTCTGGCATATTGAATCATAAAGCCTACGCCTGCGGAGGCTGCAATCATTTCGGCTGTTACAACGCAGGTCCAGGCCTGACTAATACCAAGTCTTAAGCCGGTAAAGATAGCCGGAACTGCCGATGGTAGAATAATTTTGAAAAATATTACTGTTTTGCTTTTTCCAAAAACATTTGCAAGCTCCAAGAGCTTTGTGTCTGCCTCCTGTATGCCCTGAATGGTGTTTAAAAGTACCGGCCAAAAGCTGCCAATTGCTATTACTGTAATTTTTGATGTTTCTCCTATACCAAGCCAGAGTATAAAAAATGGTATTAAAGCAATTGGAGGAATAGGTCTTAATATTCCTATTATTGCTACTAATGCTCTGTTTATATTTTTATAAAGTCCTATAAGTGTGCCAATTAGAAGTCCCAATACTGCACCAATCAAATATCCTTCAAAAACTCTTGTAAGGCTGGCAGATACATTTTTTAAATATTTTCCATTATCTGACATCTTCACAAATATCTCCCTGACATCCGCAGGACTGGCAAGAATATTTGTATTTATTATTCCTTTATCACTAGCCACTTTCCAGTAAACAATAATTAATAGTGGAATGATGGCTGCAATTACTATAGATTGGATTTTATATGATAAATTTGCTTCCTTCACAGCTTAATCCCCCTATTTCACTAAGCCTGCATCCTCCAGATACTTGGTGTCTATATAATCCTCAACATTCAGTTCTTGTGTAATTACACCATACTGATATGCTTGTGCCGCATTTTCCTTAATTGCATTAAGTTCCTCATCTCCGAGATAAACCTCCAGATTGCAGTTTCTTATAATTGGATCAATGACAGACTTTTCTACTTCAATTCTATCCGCTGCCTTTTCTATTGCATCATCAGGATTTTGTTCAGAATACTCCGCTGCCTTTTCTATTACCTTTAATACCCTTGAAGTGAGATCAGCATGTTCACTGGTAAATTCATTTGTAGCAATAATAGGACTTACAAAAAGCTTGTATCCTTCACTATCCATAAGCTTTGATACTCCACCCTTTTCAACTGCCTGTGTTGCTCTAAGCTCATCAACTACTGCTGCATCTACATCACCATTCACTATACTTGTAACAGAATCTGCAAGTGACAGATTGATAATTTCTACATCATCCTCTGTAAGACCTGCTGCTGCAAGATATGAATAAACAAGTGCTGTCTGTGTACTTCCAAATGCATATGAAAGCTTTTTGCCCTTCAAATCCTCCAGAGAATTAATATTGGCATCATCCCTGGTAATCAGATATGAACTGTTATCACTTTCCCATCTGGCTACTATTTTGTAATCGCCACCGTTGATAAGTCCGGAAAATGCAGGCACATCACCTAAAAAGCCTATATCGATTTCTCCACTTGATACAGCCTCTATAACTGCCGGACCAAGTGAAAATTCTACCAACTCAACCTTAACATTGTCTTTAGCAAATTCATCCTCATAATATCCTAATGCTTCTGCAAGATAAGGAATAGCAATACTTTTTTGAACTGCAATTCTTATTGTTACCTGACCATCTGCTTCCTTCGATGAGTTACTTCCACAGCCACTAAAAAGTGCCGTTACAAGTATCAAAACCATCAAAGTGCTCACTAATTTCTTCTTCATCTTTTTCTCCTATCCTAAGTTACCGGCAGTCTGTAAGAACCTTAATATATGTATTTCCATTCATGCCTTTTTCAAAAAAATCCTTCAAATCATCTAATGGAATTACCTTGCTAATGAGTTTTTCTCCCGGTAACCTTTTTTCTTTCATTAAAGAAAGAACATACTCAAAATCATCCTTTTGATAAGCCCTCGTGGTGACAAGCTCAATCTGCGCATAGTGAAGCTGCCTTATGTCAAGCTCCATCTTTTTTGAATATGTAGCAATAGTTACAAGTTTTCCATTCGGATGAATAAGTACCGGAGCACTGCTTAATCCTCCCTGGGAACCTGAAGCTTCAAAAACCACATCAACTCCATACTCATTTGTAAGCTCATTTACTTTTTGGGATAAATCTTCTTCTAAAGGATTTATTGTATCTATTCCTAGTGCTTTGCAATTATTTCTCCTGGCTGAATCAAGCTCTGATACAATCACCTTAACGTTTTGAAGCTTCAGTAAAAGTGCTGTCATAATCCCAATTGGTCCACCACCAATGACAATGGCTGTTCCATTGTTTTTAATTTCAGACCTTTTAATTGCATGCGCACAAACGGCAAGTGGCTCAATCAATGCTGCCTCTTTAAGATCTACATTGTCCGGACATCTGTGAAGTATGTTCTGATTTACATTCCAAAATTTTTGAAATGCACCTTCTGACTCAATTCCAAGATACTCAACCTTTCTGCATACATTCTCATTGCCGGATTTACATTCCGGACAAATTCCACATGCTTTTAATGGTCTTATAACAACTCTGTCTCCAATTTTCCATTTTGAAACTACTTCACCTGTCTCAACGATTTCTCCTGAAGCTTCATGACCGATAATTCTTGGAAATTCAGCTATTCTGCCGTCTAAATCTCCATTTGCAATATGATAATCTGTGCCACATATGCCACAGTAATGAATACGTATTCTTACTTCGTCAGCCTTAGGTTTAACTGACACTTCATCCCCTGCTTCAAATTTACCATTTCCTAAATAATATAAAGCCACCGTATCACCTATGCCTTTTCCAATCCAAACTCAGCAAAATTAATGGTTTCTATATAAAAGCCCAGCTTTTCATATGAATCATAGTAACCGAATTTAATACCCTTACCTCTTGGTGAATCAGCTTCATGATAAATTTCAATGCCTTTTTCAGAAAGATATTTTTTAGCTTCCTCATGACTGCTAACATTAAATCTGAGATGATGAAGTCCCTTAGTGTATTTTTTTTGAAATTCCATCCAGGCACTTTCACCATCAACAGGTCCAATATATTCAAGCTCTACGGGAAATTTATCAAAGAAAAATGTTCTGACTCCGGGCATAACTCTAAGTCGTTCACCTCGGTAAATAGTATTTTCATGGCGACTGAGGCTTCCTCCGGAAATTTGTTCCGGAGCAAGCTCAAATACATCAGCCATATTTTCAACCATCTTATCAATTTCTTTGTTTGGAACGATTATTCCGATTTGATCTAATTTAACGAATATTTCATCAAATTTTCTATCCATAATCATACCCCTAAACCGACTATTAAAGAAGGCCTTTGATTTCCTCTACCTTGTCTAAATGCTCCCAAGGCAAATCAATATCGGTTCTGCCAAAATGACCATAAGCAGCTGTCTGCTTATAAATTGGTCTTCTGAGATTAAGTGCACTAATAATTGCAGCCGGTCTCAAGTCAAATACCTTACTGATTACTTCTACAATCTTCTCATCTGATACTGTTCCTGTTCCAAATGTGTCAACAGCAATAGATACAGGCTTTGCTACTCCGATTGCATAAGCAAGCTCAACTTCAATTTTCTTTGCTGCACTGGCTGCGACAAGATTCTTTGCAACCCATCTTGCAGCATAAGCTGCTGAACGGTCTACCTTTGTAGGATCCTTACCTGAGAATGCTCCGCCGCCATGACGACCAGTTCCACCATAGGTATCAACTATAATCTTTCTTCCTGTAAGTCCTGCATCACCCTGTGGTCCGCCAATTACGAATCTTCCTGTAGGATTTACATAATAGATTGTTTCATCATCTAAAAGCTCAGCCGGAATAACCGGTTTGATAACAAATTCAATCACATCTTTTCTAATCTGTTCAAGTGTAACTTCTTCTGAATGCTGTGTTGAAATTACAATTGTATGTATTCTCTTTACTGTCTGACCGTCTTCAGCAAATTCAACTGTAACCTGACTCTTTCCGTCCGGTCTTAAATAAGGAAGTGTGCCATCCTTACGAACCTTGGCAAGCTGTCTTGTAAGTCTGTGAGCGAATGAAATTGCCGGTGGAAGGTACTCAGGTGTCTCATCTGTCGCATATCCGAATATGATTCCCTGATCTCCTGCACCTGTTCCAAAGTCCTCTGTAACTCCCTCCTGCTTAGATTCAAAAGCCTTGTCAACTCCAAGCGCTATATCTGCTGACTGCTCATCAATTGAAACCAATACAGCAATTGAATCAGCATTAAAGCCATCAATATTATGTGTATAGCCAATCTCTCTAATAGTTTCCCTGGCCACCTTTGCAATATCCACATATGCGTTAGTAGTAATTTCACCTACAACTAAAGCAAGCCCTGTCGCGACAGTAGTTTCAGCTGCTACTCTTGAATAAGGATCCTTTTCAAGCAAAGCATCCAAAATTGCATCAGACACCTGATCCGCAATTTTGTCAGGATGTCCCTCTGTTACTGATTCTGAAGTAAATAATCTTCCCATATCAACCTTTCCTCCTAATGAAACGTTTTCAGATTAATATCTGTATTTTCAGACATAACCCATATGCATTTTTTGTAGTTCCTACCTACGTTTTGCATGATAATTCCTTTTTTGTATAATAACAAACATTTTTATTGAAATCGTTTTCAATTCGAAAGGATAAATTAAATTAATCATATGGAAATAGTGTGGATTTGAGTGTAAACAGATAATATTTTTATATATTTCAGATGGTATTTAATGGATTTGTGAAAACGTTACACGCTAGTGTTTTCGCGTACTTTAGCACTTATTAAAGTAGGTACAGAGGGAACAAGGTACGGCGACACAGCCTTTCTAGTACTTATTAAAAAATGTACAGAGGGAACAAGGTACGGCGACACAGCCTACATGCAACTCTTACAAGTTGCATGTAGTATGTGTCCCCAGTTGTTCTACGGTACTGTTTCAAAATACTCATAGTATATGTCCCCAGTTGTTCTACGGTACTGTTTCAAAATATTTATAGTATATCTATGTATTCACCTGCAAGTGCTTTATTCATGCTTCGAACTGCACAAAATTTTCCGCACATTGAACAGGTATCTTCATGTTCAGGTTTTCTGTCTTCTCTGATATTCTTTGCTGTATCCGGATCTATGGCACATTCCCACTGCTTTTCCCAGTCAAGAATTCTTCTGGCATCTGCCATTTTATCATCTATATCTCTTGCATGTGGAATGTGCTTTGCAATATCTGCTGCATGTGCTGCAATTTTTGATGCGATTATGCCTTGTTTTACATCATCAAGATTCGGAAGTGCCAAATGCTCTGCCGGTGTAACATAGCAAAGAAATGCTGCGCCGGCACTAGCTGCTATTGCTCCTCCTATCGCCGAGGTAATATGGTCATAACCTGGGGCAATGTCCGTAACTAAAGGTCCGAGCACATAGAATGGTGCACCCATGCATACACTGCTTTGAAGCTTCATATTAGCTTCTATCTGATCAATTGGCATGTGTCCCGGTCCTTCTACCATTACCTGAACATCCTTTTCCCATGCACGCTTAGTAAGTTCTCCAAGTCGAACAAGCTCTTCTATCTGGCATACATCACTTGCATCTGCAAGACAACCGGGACGACAGGCATCTCCTAATGAAATTGTCACATCATATTCTCGACATATTTCGAGAATTTCATCATAATACTCATAAAAAGGATTTTCTTCTCCTGTCATGCACATCCATGCAAAAACTAATGAGCCGCCACGTGAGACAATATTCATTTTTCTTTTATGCTTCTTAATTTGTTCTATAGTTTTGCGAGTTATGCCACAGTGTAATGTAACGAAATCTACGCCATCCTCAGCATGTAAACGAACAACATCAATAAAGTCTTTAGCTGTCAGCGTAGCTAAATCTCTCTGATAGTGAATTACGCTGTCGTAAACCGGAACGGTTCCAATCATGGCAGGGCACTCACTTGTAAGCTTTCTTCTAAATGGCTGTGTATTTCCATGTGAAGACAAATCCATTATTGCTTCAGCTCCCATTTCAACAGCCGACATAACCTTCTTCATTTCTACATCATAATCTGTGCAATCCTTAGAAACTCCAAGGTTGACATTTATCTTTGTTCTTAGCATTGAACCCACCCCATTTGGATCAATGCAGCTATGAAGTCTGTTTGCACAGATAGCCACCTGTCCTTTTGCAA
>CAZVBH010000044.1:0-18388 GCA_964625275.1 uncultured Lachnoclostridium sp. | reverse complement strand
CCCGAAAAAATAAAGGTTTAGACAATAAAAAGGTAGTAAAATTTGACACTACCATAATTTATTGGGAGGATATTTTATGATAGGTAGAAAAAACGAACTTGAAAATAGCGAAAAACTATATACTAAGTGATTTAAGTATATGGCTAAAAGGAACCCTCAGTGTCAAGCACTCTAAAAACTCCAAAATATAATGAGTCTCAGCTCAATTTCAAAAGTAGAAAGGAAGATTACTATGGTTTCAAATAAATTTTTAGATGAATTAAATGATTATTGTAATACTTTAAACAAAGATGAGATTAGTGGTATCTGGTTACTTTCTAAAAAATCTGAAGATGAAGAACCACGTATCGTTATTGCTTCATGTTATGCAGCAGACAGTCTGGAATTCTTAAAAATAGAAGGACATATCAGCAAAATTTTCACAAATGAAGCTAAAAGAAATAATCCGGATGACTATGTCGGAGGAGCCATAGTATACCATCTTGACGAAGACATAAAAAAAGGCCTGCCAACTCAAGCAAGCAGTGTGTCATTAAATGAAGAACTAGCTGGAGCAACTATGTTATATAATAAATGATAAAAAGGCCCCAGTGTCGGCTGCTCTAAACTCGATTAAAGCGGGGACTTATCAGATAAGATTAAATATTAATTATTACATGACGGAATAAATATTCATATATAATGCCCACCAGCATCCAAAGAGGAAAATAATCAAGCCTTATAATTCCCATATAATTAAAGGCAGATTCTGAATAAGACCATGGACATCCGTCAAATAGTGAAAGCAGTGATCCGGTCACATATTCAACTGATATAATAAGCAGGGCATAAATTAAAGCTCTGATAACGATATTAAGCTTTTTTATATGCTTATAAATAGTTGGAATGAAAACTGCAAGACCATAAATTGGAAGCATCCATATTGAAGTCTGGCAGGTGAGCTTCAAGTTTCCCTTGCGCATAGAAATCAAACCGGTATATATACATTCAATAATCCAGCCTGTTATCCCACAGAGGATAAAGGCTCTAAGAAAATTTCTCACAGATAACTCCTAAATTTGAGATAAAATTTATTTGTTCCCTAAAGTATAAACTAAAAAAAGCTCGGTCTAGGAATAAAATACCATAATAGTATATACAGAAGAAAAGAAAAATAAACTTTATAGAATTTTTAGAAATTTTGTTAGCACTCACTCTTGACGAGTGCTAACGAAAGTGGTATAACATAATCATCAAATGAAATTGACCGTAAATAATAACAACGGATCAAAATAAAATAAGGTTCTGCTTTAGGCAGAAAGAAAGGATGCAATTATGTTAGTAAATGGTTTATTAAATGGCTTAGAAGCTATGAATGATGTATTATATGGAAGAAAGGAAGTATCAGATATGGAAAAGAATTTTTACAACTTTAACACAGGCAATTTAATGAGAACAGATATCAAGGAAACAGATTCATCCTATGAATTTGAAATGGATCTTCCAGGATATGCAATTGAGGATGTAAGCGCAGAGCTTGACGAAGGCTATCTTACAATTAAGGCTGAAAAGAAAGTCGAAAATAATGAAAAGAATCCTGAGACAGGCAAGTATATACGTAGAGAACGCTTCTATGGTAATTGCAAGAGAAGCTTTTATGTAGGCGAAGATGTTAAAGCAGAAGATATCTCAGCAAGCTTCAAGGATGGCATCCTGAAGGTATCGGTAGCAAAGGTTGAAAAGCAGATAGAAAGCAATAAACACATTGCAATTCAAGGCTAACCTCCCTTTAAAGCATTGTATATAAAAAAGAGCCGGCAGATTAAAAGTCTGCCGGCTCTTTTGGGTTGCCTGCAAATTAAAATTTTTAAAGTTGACTAAAAACTTCAGAATAAAAACCGGAGATTTTAAGAATATTTGTTGACTTTAAATAATAAATTTATTACTATTAACTTTAAAGTTAATAACTTAAAAGTTAATAGTTTGCTAATATTCTTAAGTTTATAGGGAGAATGCTTTGATGTTTATTGGTCGTGAAAAAGAGTTGTCTGATTTGAATGAGATGTATAAGCAGGACAGATCTTAGATAGAAAGCGATTGACGGAAAGGATTTATTATGGATGAATTTACAAGCAAGCTTTCCCAAAACTCGGGAAGTACAAAAAAAGTTATGAAACCATCAAGACGAAGCTTTGATGAGATTAGTGCACAGGCTCAGAAGGAATTCTATGAGGCTAATGGTTATCATCCAACAGAAGAGGATTGTATAAGATTGACAGAAGAGGCAAGAGCTGAAATAGCAAAAGAACGTGAAGAACGTAAGCTCAAAGAAAGCAATTAACCTTACTCAGACATAACATGCTCTTTGTTCATAATACCCTTTTCTCCAGCCAGTCTAGCACAAAATAAAAGCCTGCTGCAATTCCTGCAAGTATTACGATTGACAGAATCACTAAATCGAGTTTAAATACTTGACTTGCATACAGAATTAGATATCCAAGTCCTGCATTAGCTGCAACAAATTCACCTATGATAACACCTACGAGAGAAAGTCCAAGATTTACCTTCATAACATTAATAATTAAAGCAAGATTTGCCGGAAGCACCAGCTTAGTCAGTACGGTAAGCTTAGTGCCGCCAAGGGTGTAAATTAGTTTTATTTTTTCAGAATCGGTAGCTGAAAAATATTCATAAAGTGATAGGATTGCACCGAAAATAGCTACAGACGTAGCAGCTGTAATTATTGTCCTCATACCCGTTCCAAGCCATACAATGAAAAGAGGTGCAAGAGCCGATTTCGGAAGACTGTTGAGAACAACAATAAAAGGCTCAAAGATTTTATAGAGAGTATTATTCCACCAAAATAGAATTGCAATTAAAATTCCACCTCCAATAACAATCGAAAAGCAGGCCAAGGTTTCAAGCATGGTTATTTTTAAATGATATGCCAGTGTTCCCTCATTCCAGTAATAGGATGCTGCACTTACAATTTTTGACGGACTTGAAAATATAAATGAATCCAGTTTGCCGATTTGTGTAAGCAGCTCCCAACCACCAAGAATTACAAAAAGAATAAGCAATCTGAAAAAATGAATTGTTATAACTTTTCGCTTATGTCTTCTTACAAATGCAAGCTGACCTGAAGAAGCTGCTTGATTGCAGATGTCTGACTTGTTCCGATTATTCTCTGCTTTTCTTGTAGTCATATCCCTAACCTTATTCAGCATTTTTTAACTCCTCATAGATTTTATGAAAATAAGTTGAAAATTCAGGCGCATCTCTTGACGTAAGAGGGTTACGTTCAGTGACACCTAGATTAACCTCTACAATATCTTTAACCTTTGCAGGTCGTTTACTTAAAATCAAAATCCTATCGCCCATGCTAACTGCTTCCTCAATATCATGAGTGATGAGGACTGCTGTTTTACCTTCCTGTCTGATTATTCGATAGATATCGGCAGAGACCTCCAGTCTTGTTTGAAAATCAAGTGCTGAAAAAGGCTCATCTAAAAGAAGCAGGTCAGGCTTTTGAACAAGTGTCCTGATTAGAGCTATGCGCTGCTTCATTCCACCAGAAAGCTCGTAAGGATATTTCTTAGAAAAATCAGCTAAAGCATATTTATTCAATAGCTCATTGATTTGATTTGAACCTCGTTGTCTTTTGCTTTTAAATGATTTGTTCCTATAAGAAGTCTTAAACGCCTGTAATGGCGTAAAGGTTTTAACTCCAATTCTTTTATCTGAATTGTTTTTGGAATTAATCTCTTCGTTTTTATGATTAATTTCTAAAGAAAGCTTAATATTTCTATAATTATTTCGCCAGTTAAAAAGTAAATCATGCTGATGCATGTAGCCAACCTTGGAATGAGAGCTTGAAAATTCATTTCCATCAATGAGAACTGAACCGCTTGTGGGCGAAAAAAGTCCTGAAAGACATGAAAGCAGAGTGGACTTGCCACAGCCGGAAGGACCGACGATTACAAAAAACTCACCTTTTTGTATATCAAAGCTGATATTATCGAGAGCTTTAGTTTCACCACTAAGACCATAGTATGAATAGCTCAAATTTTTGACAGAAAGCTTTGGCTCCATAAACCCTCACTTGACTATATATCTAATATATGAAAAGTAGGTCAATTTGTGCTGAGGAAATTTAATTATAAACGATAATAATGATTTTTAAGAAATTTATTATGACTTGAAATTCCTGAACATTGTTGGCGTCATGCCTTCTGATTCTTTAAAAATTTTACAAAAATAGTTGCAATTTTCAAATCCACACCATTTGGCAATCTGTTCAATCTTATAATTGCTGGTTGTTAAAAGATTTTTTGCCTTTTCAATTCGAATCATGTTAATATAAGCAATAGGACGCTTACCGGTACAAAATTTTACAATGCGACATAAATGCTGAGGTGAGATTGAAAGAGTTTCGCAAAGCTCATCCATGGTTATAACATCCTGATAATGATATTCAATATAATCACGAATTATAGCCATATGTTTTTCGTAAAGGTGATCTGCTGACTGATTTTCTGGTATCAATATTTGAGACTGCTTAGCAAATTCAATAATGAAGTTATTAACGGAGGCAGATGCGGTATATATTCCCATTTCGTCACAAATTGCATCTCTGTGCATTCTGTTAATTATCTCATCGAGCTTTTGAACTGAATTAAGATTAAAAACGTTGCATGGAGTTATTTGTAATGCATCACAAATCTGTTTAACACCATCGCCACCACAGGAAAGCCATCTCACATCCCAAATATTCTCTGTTGGGAAATAGTAATGAGGTATATTTGCGGGAATAAAAAGACCGGTTCCGGCTGAAATTATTGTTGCATTTTTTTCTGAGCTATTTATCATATTATTAAATAAAATGGCTCCACTTCCGTGTTCACAATAAATAAATTGATCTCTGGCAAGACCATCAGGTCGATAGGTTGGAGGTTGTTGGTCATGACAGCCTATACCAACCATATAAAATGGCAACATTTTAATATTTTTATAATTATGATAAGAATAATACCACATAAAGCACCTCAGATGTTCAAATTGTTATATTTTGATTATATATTAATATTGTTATAAAAGTCAAACAATGATAAAATATTTTTAAATTTAAATTTATTTTATTGTTAATCAGATAATTGCAGCAATTGACTTATGTGGAGGTGTATGTATGCAACATAAAAGGTTAGCTGGAGCTTTGCTAACAGCAGCAATGGTAATGTCATTATGTTCGTGTGGAGGAGGTAATGATAATAATTCTTCTGAAAATACCGGGAGTTTGAAAAAATCGGAATCAACAGCTTCTGAAAAATCAGATTCAAATACCGGTGATGAAAAATTGAAAGAAATTAATGAAAGTGGGGAGGACGAAAAATTGACTTTTGATATATCTTTAGCAGAAAAATCTACAAGCTTTTCAATCGACAAAGCAAAAATACTTTGTGCTGACAATTATTCCTATGACGGACTCGGCTTTATTAGTGCTAATAATTCTTCACGACTTCTTTTGGATTATAAGGCAGAAAATCCTGATGCTTATCAGGAACTACTTGAATATACATTCGGAAAAAATGGCATGAATTTATCACTTATAAAAATTGAAATGGGTGCTGACGTTGATTCATCCTCAGGCACAGAGCCGGCAATAATGAGAAGTGAAGATGAAGAACCGGATGTCACAAGGGGTGCCGGTTATCAGTTGGCGGCAGATGCACTTGAAATTAATCCTGATTTGGAAGTGGACCTTCTATATTGGGGACTTCCTTCATGGGTAGCTAATGCAGAAAATCAGTATGAAGCAATTTATAAGTGGTATCGTTCAACTATTGAAGGGCTTTATGATACTTATGGCGTAAAGGTTAGTTATCTGACAGCTAATCAGAATGAGCGTGCTTATGATATTGATCTTATAAAGTATTTAAGAAATGCATTAGATAATGAAGCTGATGAACGCTATGATTATTCTACAATCAAGCTGGTTGCAGGAGAAGAGGTTGGTACGTGGTCATTAGCATCAAAAATGCTTGAGGATGAAGAACTTATGGATGCAGTTGATGTAATTAGCTCACACTATACTTCATGGACTTCAAGTGATGTCAAAACTCTTCAATCAGAATATGGTAAACAGGTATGGTTTTCAGAAGGTTCATCACCAATGAGCTATGAAACCTCTACAGCAGCTTATGATGGTACAGGAACTGGCCTTAGTGACATAAATGGAATGCTTGATATAGCAACTAGAATTACAACAGCAATGTCAGAAGGAATGACAATGTATGAATTTCAGCCGGCAATCAGTGCCTATTATGATGGGGTGACTTACTATCCAAAGCAGCTTATTACGGCTAATGAACCATGGTCAGGAGCTTATACACTTGGGGCTGGCTTTTATATGACTCTTCACTTTGGACAATTTATACAAAAAGGCTGGCACATGGTGGATGGAGCTATGTATGGTGATGGAACTGCCGGAGGTGATGGTCATGCTGTTGTAGATTCAACCTTTAATTATGTTTCATTTGTCGATGATACAACTGATAATGTGTCAATCGTTTTAGTAAATAACACAGCCGATAAAATTGCTTACAGCATAGATGTAAGCACACTTAATTGTGCAGACTCAAAATTTTATTTGTGGCAGTCTAAGGGGCCTGATGATTTAGAGGATTATTATGCTAATTTCTTTAAAAAGCTCGGATATGTGACTTCTGACTCGGGCCTTATTGAAATTGTTATGGAGCCTTATTCAATACTGACAGTTTCTACAGTTGAAGTTACTGAAGGTACTTATCAGAATAGAACCAGTGAGAGTCTGGCACTGGATTATAGTGATGATTTTGAATACTCTGAGTATGATACTGATTATCTTTCTGGTAGAGGCTATGCACCACGCTATACTACAGATCAGGGCGGAGCCTTTGAGGTCGAAAAGTTAGGTGACAACAATGTCCTTATGCAGAAGATAACTAATGCTATTATGCCAAAGGATTGGGCTTCGACTTCGGATCCTACTACTAATTTAGGAGATGATACCTGGACAAACTATACTGTAAGTATTGATGCCCATTTTGAGGACAATAATACCGACGAGGATAATTATGTTGGTCTTGGTGCAAGGTATAATTTGGCTGACTTTAATTATAGTGGTTACTGGCTCAAGCTTAAGGCTGATGGAACAGCTTCTCTTATGAAAGATAGTCGCGAACTTGAATCTACAGTTTTATCAGATTTTAATATTGATTCATGGATAAAGCTTTGCCTGACGGTTGATGAGAATGTTATAACTGCTTCTGTTGACGGAAGTGTAATAATTGAGTATACAGATGAGGAGAAAATAGTAAACTCAGGAAGAGTTGCAATTTATAGTGGTTACTATAATAATTACTTTGATAACCTAGTGATTTCAGCCATAGACGGAAAAGCGACCCACGTAACCAGAGTTGATAATTTTGATTCACAGATAAGTTATTCAGAGGGAAGTAACATAGACGATGGAAATGGCTGGTACTTCAATACAATGTGCAGCTATAAAAATTATCATAGAACTGTATCAACAGCAGGAGTAGGCAGCAGCTTTTCGTTTGACTTTACAGGAACAGCTTTTGCACTCATCGGATCAGCTTTAAATGCAACCCTGGAAGTAGAAGTGGATGGTGAAATTGTTGCAGATGGCATTGTTGTTGATGGAGATAACCGAAAGGCATCTTATGCATTATATGAATTAAGTGATGAAAATCATAATGTAAAAGTAACTGTTTATTCAGGCTCATTTGATTTGGATGTGGTCGAATTTCAATAAATGCCTTAAAGGGAGCTACGTTACTGCAGCTCCCTTTTGTTGCAGATACACAATGCAAGAATGTAGCTAATCAAATTAGAAGGCTTTTCTTTGGATAGTTCAACCGAAATATTGACATTAATTAAAATTTATGTTGTAATAATATCAAAGTGGATATTCTGGGTCCGCTTCGCTACTTGCTCATAACCTTAAAGCCACTTCAGATAAGGTTAAATCATAAGTATTTAGAACTTATCTTCATTTTAACACTGGTGGCAAAGATGGTTTAATTAAGGCTGGAAATTAATAAATTATTATTACAGATGGAGATTTGCTGATAATGAGTAGGCATAAAGAATAATAAGTGAGGTGATACTATGAATAATAATGATATTCATTGGATAAATAAATCAGAGGACTTTCTAAAGTGGGTTGATGTATCAAATGAGCCGCTTTTGTTATATGAAGAAGATGCTGATATGTTTTTACAATTCTATGAAAATAGAAAGTACGAACTGGGATATAGTGATGATGGCAGTTTATTTAGAAAAGATAATTTAGGAAGAAAAGGCACTATTATAAAATTTTCAATAGATGATATCCTTTATGAATTTAGTGAATATTGCAAGAAGCAAATAAATAAAGGTGTGTTTAGATCAGAGTACAGTCGTCATCTCCAGTCGGTAGATGGTATATGGTATATTGTACGATTAGGAAGAAAATATATAGAGCTTATGGAAAAGCAGGGCTTTGATACGAAAACTATACCAGCAAGTAAAATTGTAAGTTTAGCGAGAGAAATGAAGGAAGGGTTATCATCAGTTTCTGAGATTTGTGATTATGAGCGTAAATATAGTTTCCCAGAACCAGAAAAAAGAGATATTAGGTGTCATTTGCCTGCAAGGGATGAAATAATAGGCTATATCAAGGGCTTTGGTGAAATTTATGCAAGGTTTTGTATGCAGGGTGAAGCCTATGCAAAAGGTTTGAGCAAAAAAAGTGCAGCATTGTTTGAAGATTACAAGAGCACTTTTGAAAAGTTTTATGAAGATGAATTTTACGATTTGCCGGAAGCTGATGCATTTGAAAATGTCAAAATGGAAGCTTACGTATTTATGAGAAAAAGTGGCAAGGACTTGGAATATATTCAGCAGTTTATAGATTTTACTGACTCTAAAGTGGATGAGGCAGAAAAGCTTTATCTTGAGAGAAAAGACGAAATTCCATTTGATGGCGAAATAAAGACTATGGTAGATGTATTAACAAAATTTGAATTGCTTGAGGTTAAAGAGGCAAAGATGGCTATATATGCAGCTATGCGAGCAGCTGGAGAAAAAGTAGCTGTTGTTGATATGCTTACAGAGTTCTCAAATACAGAGTTGCTCGAAGCTGAGTTTAAAGCATTAAACTTATCTTAGTAGCAACAAAGACGATTGCAAGAGGTGATAAAATGGTAGTAGAAAAAACGGAGCAAAATCAACAATTGGCACAAGTTGTTGCTTCAATGGCTATCGAAGATATGTATGTTACTAAAGATTTTATACATGAATTGTTAAAAGTCTCAATAGGAGAAAAAACAACTGAAAATCTTAGGCAAGAGGTAATAAAGAAATATGCCAGATAGGAAAGAAAGGCGACTAATATAACAAATCTATCTTTAACATGTCAGCTTATTAAGATGGCATATGGAATAGATACTATTGAAAATGCTATTTTAGGTCATGTATTTGAGGCTTCGGTTGCTGTTCAGCTATATACAAATATGTTATCTGAACATAAAATATATTTTTACAATAATGGAAGTGAGCAGAACAATCCGGAAAACAAGGAACTGGAGCTTATAATTATGGACCTAGAAGAAGAATATGCATATTTCTTTGAATGTAAGTATAAAAGAGAAGCCTCATTAAAAGCTAATGCCACATTGTTATCCGGTTATCTTGAAAATCATGAACTTAATGGCATAGAAATTGAAGGAAGATATGTAGTATATAATGGGAATCCAACAGTAAAAGAATATGATGTAGGAACTGTTATATTTACACCGATTGGAAATATCTTAGATGATTATTTTGAATTTGAAAATAATGTCAGAATGATTGTAGGTAATGATAATAGAAATGATGTTTTGGTTGTTGAAGAAGATGAACCGGAAATTTAGTTCAAATTGAACTAAAATTAGGAGAACGTATTATGAATGTGTTTACAAATAATAGGCTTACAGAATATATACAGACCGAAATGCTTAAATTAAAGCAAGATGGAGTTAAAAACAGCAGGTTTTGTCAAAAGGATTTAATTAATTTTCTTGAGTCAAACGATCATAAAATCTGTGGCATATATGGACTTCGCAGAACCGGAAAGTCTACGTTAATGATACAGACTATCAGCTCTATGAATTGTAAAGACATTGCCCTTATTCAATGTACTAAAAAAGATAATTACATTGACATTGAACGAGTGTTAGATGAGCTGCCGGAAAAATATATTTTTATTGATGAAATTACTAAAGCTGATAATTTTATTCAGCTGGCATCATCATTGGCTGATAAATATATAAATAAACGAATTGTAATAACCGGTACTGACAGTGCATCTTTACTTTTTACAAAGCAGAATGAATTATATGATAGAATAAGTTTTATCAGAACCACTTATATATCCTTTGCAGAATATAATTATCTGTTAGGTAAGAGTATAGAAGAATATATAGAATATGGTGGCACACTGACAGATGGTAAAACTATTTATAATTCAGAGGAAAACCTTGAAGAATATATTAATACTTCAATAATATCTAATATTTGCAAAAGTGTTAAATATGCAAAGGGTGATAATGGATATAAAAGATTATATACACTTTATCAAAGTGGAGACTTAGAGGCTGCAATCAATAAAACGATTGAGAAAAATGCTAAAGAGTTTTCACTAAGAGTAATGACCGGAATTTATAATAAATCTTATTTGTTTGGTTCAGCCAAAGACCTTGTTTTAAAGCAAAGAGAATATTTGCCAAATGAAGATGTTGATACGATTGTGTCATGGAAAGATTACTCTGAAATATGTAAATATATCATGGAGCAGATTAATCTTGATGATTCCGGTGAAATATTGCAGGGTGACTTAGATCTTATTACGAATTTCCTTATTAAGCTAGATGTACTGGATAAAGTTGATGATGAAAAATTTTTTACACAACCCGGTATGCAATACTGCTTCGCAGAGGCATTAATGCAGAGCATTGTAAATACTAGGGAATATCAGAAATTGTATCCTCAGACACAGCAAATGATACTTGATAAGATTAAGCAGGATAGTGTTGGACATATTTTAGAGCATATAATTAGGACAGATATTTCAAGGTGCTCTGAATTTTCCAAAATGGAAATTGGTAAAGTAGATAATGTAGGCAATACAACTTACTTCTGACATAAGAAAAGCTCTTAGGGAAGAAGGAAAATAAAATTGTGTTGTAATATCTAATTATAAGCATTTTGCGAAAGGACCATATCATGCAATCAGAAACTAGAGTGTTTAAAAGAAAAAAGTTTGATTTTCCAATACCAGCAGAAGTAGAAAACTGCATTGATAATTTGGAAAAGGCTGTTTTAACGAATAAATTAGTAGATTGTTACATAGAAGAATTTAGAGCTTATGTTCATTTTAACACTGGTGGAGAAGATGGGTTAACTGAGGAACAAGGCGAGGAATTAATAGATTATTATTATAGATGGAGATTTGCTGATGATTAATTTTACTAATTGTGATATTGATTTGCTTGCTAATTATGGCGGCTCAGATCAGAAAAGAGGTATAATATATCAAGGCGAAAGATATATGTTAAAGATGCCGGATCGCATAAGTGACAGTAAACAAAACGGATTAAATAGTTCATATTCTAATAGTGTATTTTCAGAAAATATTTCTTGTGAAATATTAAACAATTTAGGCTTTAGTGTACAAAAAACATTGTTGGGATATATAACAGATATTAATGGTGATGATAAACCGGTAGTAGCTTGTAAAAACTTCGTGCCGGATGGTTATACAATGATTGATTTTAGAGCTATAGAAGATGCATTATTAACAGATAGAAAGGCAGGAAAGATACCTCGAATTAAAGATATTTATGAAATTATGAAAGGTAATAATGCATATTTTACTGAAAGCTTTGGAAAGATAGCTTTACAGAAATATTGGGAAACTTTCATATTGGACTCTCTCTTAGGCAATTTTGATCGTCATGCAAATAACTGGGCTTACTTTATAAAAAACGATAGAACCACTATTCAAATTGCACCTATTTATGATTGTGGTTCTTGTTTATATCCTCAAATTTCAGATGAAGGTATTTTGAATGTTCTAAGCTCAGAGGATGAAATAATAATGCGTATTGATAAATTCCCGAATGCTGCATTGGAATTGGATAATAAAACAAAAGTGAATTATAGGAGCTATATTAACTCGCTAGAAAACCTTGATTGCACTGCAGCACTTTTGAGAATTTATCCTAATATCAATATGAATATTATACATAAGACTATTAATGAAAATCCTATTATATCTGATATAAGAAAAGAGTTCTATATAACTATGATAGATAAGCGAATTGATAGAATCTTAGAACCGGCTTATAATAAAGCTTGCTGGCTTAACATTGATGTTCCACCAATTGTAAGAGAGAATAATATTCCTTATAATACTAATAATAAGCTTCAATATAAGGCTGTTACCAGTAGTAAAATTAATAGTAAGGAGTGATTTAAGGTGCAGGTTTATGAAGGCTTAAAACTTAAAAAATATGAAACTGACATTTTAAAAATAAATCCAAATTGGAATAAAAGAAATTTTACTTCTATTGTTGGAAATTATCTTAATGGCTGTACCGAGAAGATACTTGCAGTTGCAGGACTTCGAGGTACCGGAAAAACAACCGGTATTTTACAAGCTGCATCAGATTTAGATATAGCTTATATTTTGACACAGAAAGACGAGGTAGAGAGAGGTGAAGATTATATTTATTACCTCAAATCTACGGATAAGAAGTATATTGTTATTGATGAGTACAGCTGGATAAAGGATAGAGAAAATCTTGACTACTATTTACTTACAGCTGTTCAAAATGGCAAAAGGATAGTTCTTACTGCAACGGAATCAATAACCTTAGAACTTTTAAATTATGGAGCCTTATGTCACAGAGTAGATACAGTTCATACAACAATGTTTACCTATGAAGAATATTTAAGGCTAAACAATAAGAAGCATAGTAAGGCGACTTGTGAGGCTTATCTAACAACCGGTGGCTTGTTTGAAAATTATATATTAAGAAATTTTGATACCACTAAAGATTATATTGAAACAGCAATTGTTAAAAATCTTTCCGGTTATTTAAAAAAGGATATGAGTGAGGAAAAGGCAAGAACACTTACTTATTGTGTACTGTACAAAGCTATTTGTCCTTCCAATCTTTCATCAGTACCAACACTGAGAAAGAATCATGTCACACTTGAAAATTTCTTAGAGCAGATGGGAGTAAATACAACCTATTTACCACAAAGCTATGAAGTTGCAAGAGTTGCTGATTTGTTTGAGCAGGTGGGAATAATTGTTCGTATTCCTAATTTTAATGAGAATAGTAATCTCAGAGAACAATATTATATAACAAATCCGTCTTTAACATGCCAGCTTATTAAGATGGCATATGGAATAGATACTATTGAAAATGCTATTTTAGGTCATGTATTTGAGGCTTCGGTTGCTGTTCAGCTATATACAAATATGTTATCTGAACATAAAATATATTTTTACAATAATGGAAGTGAGCAGAACAATCCGGAAAACAAGGAACTGGAGCTTATAATTATGGACCTAGAAGAAGAATATGCATATTTCTTTGAATGTAAGTATAAAAGAGAAGCCTCATTAAAAGCTAATGCCACATTGTTATCCGGTTATCTTGAAAATCATGAACTTAATGGCATAGAAATTGAAGGAAGATATGTAGTATATAATGGGAATCCAACAGTAAAAGAATATGATGTAGGAACTGTTATATTTACACCGATTGGAAATATCTTAGATGATTATTTTGAATTTGAAAATAATGTCAGAATGATCGTAGGTAATGATGATAGAAATGATGTTTTGGTTGTTGAAGAAGATGAACCGGAAATTTAGCTCAAATTGAACTACAAAGAGAGGTTAATATGGGTACAGTACAAAATTTGCATAAAATCAATCCTATCAAGCGACAGATTGTTAATGATATCGTTAATGAAATTAAGTCTTACGAGCATGTTAGCCAGGTGGTTATTTTTGGAAGTTCAATCAGAAATGATTGCAGGGCTAAAAGTGATTTAGATATTGCTTTAAAGTGGGATGAAGAATCAATTATGTTAGCGAGACAAGCACAATTGGAACAGCAGAGGTACGGACATGTTATAGTGACTTGTCCGAAGTGCCATCAACATCCGAAGGTTACGTTGACTTTGAGAGGTGAAAGGCTTACAATTAGTTGCCCTTGCAGATATGTGTTAAGTGGTGAAATTTATTTTTAGTTCAATTTGAACTAAAAATAGGAGATCGTATTATGAATGTGTTTACAAATAATAGGCTTGCATTATCGCAGCTCATTTAACGTACTGAAGTTCCCTTAAAGGAAACTTATATTGACAAATAATAGAAATTATGTTCTAATATAGTTAATGATAAGCATGTTCTTATCTGTATGGAGGTTTTTACCTCTGTAAAGAGCAGTGAGTCCTACTGAGAGTGGAAGTTGTAAAAGCAGTGAGTCCTACTGAGAGTGGAAGTTGTAAAAGCAGTGAGTCCTACTGGGAGTGGAAGTTCTGATTACAAGGCTGCATTTTATGCAGCCTTTTTACGCAAAGAGGTGTATATATTGAAAGTCTCTAAATTACATATATATCACATAGATATGAAATATATTAGAAACTTAGCAAAGGTAGATGATAAAGTTGTTTCTGTATCTCCACAAATAAAAAAAGAAAACAGACCTTTTGTAGGAATAGTAGTTATATGTGATAGTAAACTATATTGCATACCACTTACATCTCCAAAGTTAAAACATCAGCAAATGAAAAATGATAAAGACTTTTCTAAAATGTTTGATAAAAATGGTAAATTGATTGGTGCAATTAATTTCAATAATATGATACCGGTTGATAAGTATGTAATTAAACCAATCGATGTTAATGTATATCCAAAAGACACTTTCAAAGATAGAGCTTATAAGGAACTTTTGAAAGATCAACTTAATTGGTGTAATCAAAACAAAGAAAGTATTATTAATAAGGCAAACCGATTATATAATATTGTAACCGAACAGCCGGAAAAATTAAGAAACCTTACTAGCAGGTGCTGTAACTTTAAAAAGCTTGAAGATGTATTGAGTAGATATTCTAGTAAATACAATAAACAGCCAAATCATGTTAATGAGCTTAAGCTAGAACATGGTTTAACAGATACTTCAAATAGTAACGAAGTTGAAGAAGATGATTTGGAATAATAAGATTAGTATAAATTGAACTAAAATTAAGAATTTAACCTTATCTGAAAAGTCCCGCTTCTTAAGCGGGGACTTTTCAGCATCAGTAGGAGGCTGGACTCCTACTGATGGGCCACGAAGTGGCTTTGAGGCTATGAGCAAGTAGCGAAGCGGATTGCGAATATCCGCTTTGATGGAATTGCGTAACTGCAGTTCTTTTTCAAAAACGCTTGACAGCATTTTATGTTTCTTCTTGAAGGGTGAAACATCTTGACAACTATTTAAAATTATGTTGTAATATAACTGACGAGATGAGTATAAATTTATAAGTGTGGAGGCTTTAGTATCTACAAAGTAAGTATATTTTATTTTAGAAGTCTATATAACGAAGTTATATAGATCATAAGACGATTACAACGGAGGTGTTTAGTATGGAAACTACTTATAAGCCTACAAAATCTATCGTTGATACAATGAATGAGGCAAGAGAGCGGTTTAAAAATGCTTATGGAAGATTGCTAACAGAAGATGAAGCAATACAACTTACTTCTGACATAAGAAAAGCTCTAAGGCTTGAGAACCATGCATTCAATAATGAGCATTATAGTTGAAGAAACGTCGTTTGAAAACCATGCATTTTTGAATGGGTGTAAAACATTCTGACCTGGAAATCGTGACAGATGAAAGTTTGAGAACCATGCATTTTTGAATGGGTGTAAAACAGCACGAGCACGAGCACCGACACGAGCACAGTTTGAGAACCATGCATTTTTGAATGGGTGTAAAACTAAAGAAGCCTCTTTAAAGCTTGGCATGACGTTTGAGAACCATGCATTTTTGAATGGGTGTAAAACACATTAAGAATAAATTAAACACAGATATGAGTTTGAGAACCATGCATTTTTGAATGGGTGTAAAACTGTGAATTTACCTACTTATACAGTTGGCAGGTTTGAGAACCATGCATTTTTGAATGGGTGTAAAACTAGAGCTTATAGTAAACACATTGAAGTCTAGTTTGAGAACCATGCATTTTTGAATGGGTGTAAAACAATATATAAGTGATATACTTGAAAGTCGAGTTTGAGAACCATGCATTTTTGAATGGGTGTAAAACAAAAATGGTGGAACAATCTTTCACCTGAAGTTTGAGAACCATGCATTTTTGAATGGGTGTAAAACTTGCGTGTATAATTCGATACAGAAAGGATGGTTTGAGAACCATGCATTTTTGAATGGGTGTAAAACCTCAAATGTGAACACCTACAAAAATGTGTGTACCTCATTCTAGCCTAAGTCTTAACTGACTACGTTAATTATGTTATCACACCTACGGATGGTTCCCTAGTCCGTAGCACCTGTGCAGTCGCTGTAAAAGCTTCACGAATCTCAGATTGGAAGCAGTCAGCCTGGAGTGTCCGATATCGGCAAGCATTTTTAACATTGGCGAAGGGAAAATGCCTTATGGCATGACAACTAACTACAGATGATTCTGTAGTTAGGTATGGCACTTGAGAGTAGCCATAAAAACATTAAAGGGTATGTTACAGTACCCTTTTACTTTTTAGAAAGGAGCTTTTTGGATGCGAGTATTTGTAGTAAGCCAAAGAAATAAACCTTTGATGCCATGTACACAGAGAAAGGCAAGATTATTATTAAAGGAAGGTAAAGCCAAGATATATAAATACAATCCATTTACCATCAAATTAAAATATGCAACCGGTGAATCACTGCAGCCTTGCCATATTGGAATTGATACTGGTTTTAAACATATTGGACTAGCAGTAACCAGTAATGATAAAGTTCTTTTCAAAGGGGAAGTCGAATTAAGAGAATATGGAGAATCTCAGAAAGATGCAAACGGTAATAATGCTTTTATGACATGTGTTGGAACAAGAAAAATGATGAGGCGAAGTAGACGTAATAGAAAAACACGTTACAGGGCACCTCGTTTTCGTAATAGAAAAAAGCCGGATGGTTGGCTGCCACCGACAACGCAGGCAAAGCTTAATTCTAATTTCAAATGGATAGATTTATTAGCTGAGCTTGTACCTAATCCTATTCTTCACATAGAAATAGCTAAGTTTGATGTACAGAAGATGATGGATCCAGATATTGAAGGTGTCGGTTATCAGAACGGACAGACTAAAGGCTTTTGGGATGTACGATATTTTGTGTTTGCAAGAGATAATTATACATGCCAGGTTTGTGAAGGAAAGTCTAAGGACAGTATTTTAAGGACTCACCATATCTTGTATAAAAGCATGGGTGGAACGGACAGAGCTGATAACTTAATTACTATTTGTAACTCTTGTCATACCGATAAGAATCATAAGCCAGGTGGAATCCTTTACGGTTGGTGTCAAAATGAATTCAAAATAAATACATATAAGGAACCACCTTTTATGAATATAATCAGCAGCAGAATAAGAAACAGATATCCGGCTGCTTATATGACTTATGGATCAGTAACTAGATCTAAACGTACAGAGTTAAAACTTGAAAAAACGCATTACAATGATGCTATAGCAATAAGTGGTATTGAAGACATTAAAGAAAATCCTAATGATCTGTTTTATGTAAAGCAGATTAGAAAGAAAAGCCGAAAGTTGCATCAAATGCAGCCATATAAAGGACATAATCCAAATCAGACAAGACGTAGTGCTAATATACTAAATGTAAAAGGTATATATAAAGGTGATAAAGTTCAATATAGAAATAAATATGGATATGTAACCGGATTTACGCAATCAAGTGCATATGTAAATGATAAAAACGGAAGGCTGCCTATTCCGGAAAAGAAAACTCAAGGTGTAATATCAATAAGTAAGCTAAAATTAGTATGTCATAACGCAAACTGGATGTACTTCACAACCACTGTATAAGTGATTTTAAACTTAGTTCTATTTGAACTAACAAATAAGAATTAAAGGAGCTGCTTTACTGCAGCTCGTTTTAATGAACTGAAAGTTGACAAATAATAGAAATTGTGTTTAAATTTGGTTGATGATAAATATAAGTTCATCAGTATGGAGATTCTAATCTCTGTAAAAAGAGGAGAACCCTACCGTAGAAGTGGGAACTTTACAAGAGGAGAACCCTACCGTAGA
>CAZVBH010000043.1:0-18485 GCA_964625275.1 uncultured Lachnoclostridium sp. | reverse complement strand
TACCGTCCGATTTTCCGCACTGCGTTCCTTAAGCAAAGTCACCAAGTTAACATCAGACTTAAAGAACTCAAACAGAGACGCTAGAATTAGTGTTAAGCTCGTATCTGAAGCCGGTGTTGGTACAGTAGCTTCAGGTGTTGCCAAGGCAGGCGCTGAGGTTATCCTTATCTCTGGCTTTGATGGAGGTACAGGTGCGGCACCAAAGAACTCAATTTACCATGCAGGACTTCCTTGGGAGCTTGGTCTTGCTGAAACACACAGAGATCTTATTGCAAATAATTTAAGAAACAGAGTAGTTATAGAAACTGATGGTAAGCTTCTTACCGGACGTGACGTAGCAATTGCAGCATTACTTGGAGCAGAAGAATTTGGCTTCGCAACAGCTCCACTTGTAACAATGGGCTGTGTAATGATGAGAGTATGTAATCTTGATACATGTCCTGTTGGTGTTGCTACTCAGAATCCTGAGCTCAGAAAGAGATTTAAGGGTAAGCCTGAATATGTTATGAATTTCATGAAATTCATCGCACAGGAGCTTCGTGAGTATATGGCAAAGCTTGGCTTTAGAACTATTGACGAAATGGTTGGACGTTGTGACTACCTCAAGGCAGCAGATACTGAAGCAGGTTCAAGAAATTCAAAGCTTGATTTAACAAAGATTCTTGATACAAGCTATGCCCTTGCCACAGATTCTCATTTCGATGCAAAGTCAAAATATGACTTTAAGCTTGACGAAACAGCTGATGTTACAGTTCTTCTTAAGAAGCTTAAAGGCTCGATGGCTAAAGGAAAGAGCCAGACTATTGAAGTTGATATTTCAAATACAGACAGATCCTTCGGTACAATATTCGGTTCAGAGGTAACCAAGAAATTTGGTGACTCACTTGCTGATGATACTTATGTGATTAAATGTAATGGCTCAGGTGGACAGAGCTTTGGTGCTTTCATACCTAAGGGTGTTACTCTTGAAGTTGCCGGAGATTCAAATGATTACTTCGGTAAAGGACTCAGTGGTGGTAAGCTTGTTATTTATCCTCCAAAGGATTGCAACATCAAAGAGGACGACAATATCATAATCGGTAACGTTGCATTCTATGGAGCAACAAGTGGTAAGGCATTTGTAAACGGTGTTGCCGGTGAGCGTTTCTGTGTAAGAAATTCAGGAATTACAGCAGTAGTAGAAGGCGTAGGCGATCATGGCTGTGAATATATGACAGGTGGACGCGTTGCGATAATCGGTAAGACAGGAAAGAACTTTGCAGCAGGTATGAGCGGTGGTATTGCCTATGTACTTGATGAAAGCAATGACCTTTACAGAAGATTGAACAAAACTGTAGTAGATAGCGAAATTCTTTCTGAAAAGTATGACATTCTTGAACTTAAGACCATGCTTGAAGAACATCTTGCTGCTACGGGAAGTAAGAAGGCTAAGGAAATCCTTGATGATTTCCCTAACTACATTCCTAAGTTCAAGAAGATAGTTCCTTTTGACTATAAGCGTATGCTTGTAAAGATTGCTGAAATGGAAGAAAAGGGCATGTCAAAGGAACAGGCTGAAATAGAAGCATTTTATGCTAATACCAGAAAGTAAGGGGGATTATCGAAATGGGAAAACCAACTGGATTTTTAGAATATGAAAGAACCGGTAATCCGGCTACAGCTCCTTTGGAGAGAATTAAAAATTTTAATGAATTTCATGAACCTTTGAATATGGAGGAAAGAAGATGTCAGGCTGCAAGATGTATGGATTGTGGTGTTCCATTCTGTCAGGCAGGCATGCAGATAAATGGCATGTATTCCGGATGTCCTCTTAACAATCTTGTTCCAGAATGGAATGACCTTCTTTATACCGGAAACCTTGAGCAGGCAGCACACAGACTGTTAAAGACAAACAATTTTCCGGAGTTTACGTCAAGAGTTTGTCCTGCACTTTGTGAGGCAGCATGTACCTGTAACATCAATGGTCTTCCTGTAACAACAAAGGAAAACGAAAATGCAATTATTGAATATGCTTATGCAAATGGACTGATGAAGCCACAGCCACCTAAGGTAAGAACCGGAAAACGTGTAGCTATTGTCGGTTCAGGTCCAAGTGGACTTGCATGTGCCGACCAGCTCAATAAAAGAGGTCATAGTGTAACTGTATACGAGAGATTTGATCGTGTTGGCGGACTTCTCATGTATGGTATTCCTAACATGAAGCTTGAAAAGCATTTCATCGACCGCAGAATTGATAAAATGAAGGCTGAAGGAATTGAGTTTGTCACAAATACTAATGTCGGCGTTGACATTACACCTGATGAGCTTAAAGAGCAGTATGATGCAATTGTTCTCTGCTGTGGAGCATCAAATCCAAGAGATTTAAATGCACCGGGACGTGATGCAAATGGAATCTATTTTGCGGTAGATTTCCTTCGTGGAGTTACAAAGAGTCTTCTTGATTCTAACTTTGAAGATGGAGCATGTGTAAATTGTAAGGATAAGCATGTAATCGTAATCGGTGGTGGTGATACCGGTAATGACTGTACAGGTACAGCAATCAGACAGGGCTGTAAGTCAGTTGCTCAGATAGAGATGATGCCTGAACCACCGGAAAAGAGAAGACCAACAAACCCATGGCCAGAGTGGCCGCTTATAAAGAAAACAGATTATGGCGCAGAAGAGTCAATAGCTGTTTTCGGACATGATCCTAGAGTTTATCAGACAACGGTTACTGAATTTATCAAGAATGAGGCCGGTGACTTATGTGCTGTTAAAACAACTAAGCTGGAAAGTAAAACTGATCCAAATACAGGCAGAAGAGCAATGGTTCCAGTAGACGGAACAGAGGAAATAATGGATGCAGATATCGTTCTTATTGCAGCCGGCTTCCTGGGCTCACAGCCTTATGTAACTGATGCTTTCGGCCTTGAATTGAATCCTCGAACAAATGTAAAAACAGAGGACGGTCACTATAAAACTAATGTTGATAAAGTATTTACGGCAGGTGATATGCACAGAGGACAGTCACTTGTAGTATGGGGAATTACCGAAGGACGCAAAGCTGCAAAAGAAGTAGATGAATTCCTTTTAGGTTATTCAAATTTATAAGCAATTTCCAACATTTAAGTATTCCATAAATTCTGAGAAGAGCTCATTGCAATGCAGTGGGCTCTTTTCGCATATTCATAATGCAATATTAATCTTTCCGGCTCTCTTGATTATTGACAAATATATTGCAAGTGATTATCATTGATTTTGGTATTATCCGCTTTGATAATATTTGATTAATAAAAGTATTTGGAGGTATTCAAATGACTTTAAAGGATTTGAAAATAGGTGAAAGCGGTAAAATAACTGCTGTAGCAGGACAAGGAGCACTAAGACAGCATTTACTGGATATGGGTGTTATTCCTGGTGCTTCCCTTACAGTTATTAAATATGCACCTATGGGTGATCCTGTTGAAATTAGAATTCATGGCTATGAGCTGACCTTAAGACTTGAAGATGCAAAGAAAATTGATATTGAAAAGATTGAACTAAAAACAGAACCACAAAATAAGCAAAGACACAAAAAGACAGAACATCTGGGCTTGGGAGAAGAAGGACGTTTTCATTCTAAGAAGGATGAAAATCCGTTGCCAGATGATACACTTCTTACTTATGCCCTGGTGGGAAATCAGAACTGTGGCAAGACTACATTGTTCAATCAGCTTACAGGCTCAAACCAGCATGTAGGCAATTTCCCGGGAGTAACAGTTGACCGAAAGGATGGTGCAATAAAAGGCCATTCCAATACTAAAATAACTGATTTGCCCGGAATCTACTCAATGTCACCTTACAGCAAGGAAGAAATAGTATCAAGAAATTTTGTGCTGGAGGATAAGCCAAAGGCAATTATTAATATTGTTGATGCAATGAATATTGAGAGAAATATGTATCTTACGATGCAGCTTCTGGAAATGAATATTCCAATGGTTGTTGCTCTCAATATGATGGACGAGGTAGATGGTAATGGTGGAACAATTGATGTTAATCTGATGGAGGAAATGCTTGGTGTTCCGGTTATTCCAATATCAGCTGCAAAAAATCAAGGTGTAGATGAGCTTGTTGAACATGCCATTCATATAGCTCATTATCAGGAAAAACCACTTCGCCAGGATTTTTGTGATGAAAAAGATCATAACGGTGCGGTTCACAGATGTATTCATGCGGTTTGTCATCTGATTGAAGACCATGCCGAAAAATCTGAAATACCACTTCGATTTGCCGCTGCAAAGGTCATAGAGGGCGATGAACTGATAATAGAACAGTTGAACCTGGATGAAAATGAAAAAGAGATGATTGAGCATATTGTGCTTCAAATGGAAGAGGAATGTGGTCTTGACAGAAGTGCAGCAATGGCAGATATGCGATTTTCATTTATTGGAAGGGTTTGTGACGAAGCAGTCATAAAACCAAGAGAAAGTAAAGAACACATAAGAAGTAACAAAATTGACAGACTCTTAACCGGTAAGTATACTGCCATACCATGCTTTATTCTTATAATGCTTGCAATTTTTTATTTGACCTTCAATGTGATTGGAGCCTGGCTACAGGGAATTTTGGAAATTGGTGTCGCTTCGTTTACTGAGCTGGTTTCAAATATGCTTAAAAGTGCATACATAAATGATGCCCTTTATGGACTTATAATAGATGGTATTTTTGCCGGTGTTGGAAGCGTTTTAAGCTTTTTACCAATTATTGTTACAATGTTTTTCTTCCTTTCTCTGTTAGAAGACAGTGGTTATATAGCAAGAGTAGCATTTTTCATGGATAAGCTTCTTAGAAAAATAGGTCTCTCAGGAAGAAGCATTGTACCTATGCTCATTGGCTTTGGCTGCAGTGTACCTGCTATAATGTCGACAAGAACTCTTCCAAGTGAAAGAGACAGAAAAATGACAATTTTACTTACACCATTTATGAGCTGCTCTGCAAAGCTTCCAATCTATGCTTTTTTTGTAAATGCATTTTTCCCCGGAAAGGGTGGCTTTATAATGACAGGCCTCTATCTTGTAGGCATACTAATAAGCATTTTAGCTGCATTACTCTATAAAAATACATTATTCAAGGGAGAAGCTGTACCATTTGTAATGGAATTGCCTAATTACAGACTTCCGGGATTAAGAAATACCATGCAGCTGTTGTGGGAGAAGGCAAAGGACTTTTTGCAGAAAGCCTTTTCCGTAATTTTGGTAGCAACAGTATGTGTATGGTTTTTACAGAGCTTCGACTTTGGCTTCAACCTGGTAACGGATTCTTCAGACAGTATTATGGCTGCAATAGCAGGTATATTAGTGCCACTGTTTAAACCTATTGGCATGGGAGATTGGAGAATATGTACCTCACTTATTTCAGGCTTTATGGCAAAGGAAAGTGTTGTTTCAACCATGGAAATACTGTTCTCAGGTGAAGGTGGCGTAGCAGCGTCAATTTCAAGCCTTACTGCTGCAAGCATGTTAGTATTCAGTCTTCTTTATTCTCCATGCGTTGCTGCCATTGCTTCAGTAAAACGTGAATTAGGAGCAAGATGGGCGGTTGGAGTTATAATATGGCAATGCTTAATAGCCTGGTTGGCAGCTTTTATAGTACATTTTATCGGAAGTTTTTATTTTTAAACTTGGAAAATTCTTAATGATATGATATGATAGCTCTGTATGCGAAAATGCAAAATACAAGTTTAGCTGAAAATCCTTGCTTCTTAAACTTAGGTATTTTCCTAAAAGGAAAGCTGTTTATGTTATTTTGAGATTTTTGTATTCAAATTTAGTAAATATGTAATGAATTTACACAGAAAGGACAATGTTATGTTTTCAATTGATGAAGTAAAAAATTATGATCCGGAACTTTGCGAAAGTATTGAACTTGAACTTGGTCGTCAAAGAGAAAATATTGAGCTTATTGCATCAGAGAACCTTGTAAGCAAGGCTGTTATGGCAGCAATGGGAAGCGTACTTACAAATAAGTATGCAGAAGGTTATCCAGGCAAGAGATATTATGGCGGTTGTCAGTATGTAGATATTGCTGAAAATCTTGCAATTGAAAGAGCTAAGAAGCTTTTTGGTGCTGAATATGTTAATGTACAGCCTCACTCAGGTGCTCAGGCAAACATGGCAGTACAGCTTGCACTGCTTACACCCGGCGACACAGTAATGGGAATGAGCCTTGATCATGGCGGTCATTTAACACATGGTTCACCTGTTAACTTTTCCGGTCTCTATTTTAAGATTGTTCCTTATGGAGTAAATGATGATGGATTTATAGATTATGATGAAGTAGAAAGAATTGCAAAGGAATGTAAGCCAAAGCTTATCATTGCAGGTGCTTCAGCATATTGCAGAAAGATTGACTTTAAGCGTTTCAGAGAAATTGCTGATGAGGTTGGTGCTTACTTAATGGTAGATATGGCTCATATTGCCGGACTCGTAGCTGCCGGACTTCATGAGAGTCCAATTCCTTATGCTCATGTAACAACAACTACTACTCATAAGACACTCAGAGGACCTAGAGGTGGCATGATTCTTTCAACTCAGGCTTTTGCTGATGAGCATAAGCTTAACAGAGCGGTATTCCCAGGAGTACAGGGTGGTCCTTTAATGCATGTAATTGCAGGAAAAGCAGTTTGCTTTAAGGAAGCTCTTGAGCCATCCTTTAAGGAATATGCTCAGGGTATCATTGATAATGCACAGGCACTTTGCAAAGGTCTTATGTCCAGAGGCATCAATATCGTAAGTGGCGGCACAGATAATCATCTTATGCTTGTTGACTTAAGAGGAACAGGCGTTACAGGAAAGGTAGCCGAGAAGCTTCTTGATGCTGTTCATATTACCTGTAACAAAAATACAATACCTAATGATCCTGAGAAGCCATTCGTTACAAGTGGTTTAAGACTTGGTACTCCTGCTGCAACCAGCAGAGGTATGAATACAGAGGATATGGATCAGATAGCAGAGGCTATTGCACTTGTACTTAAGAATCCTGAGTGCCCTGAATGTGCAGAAAAGGCAAAGGCAATAGTTAAATCTCTTACTGACAAATATCCACTTTATGAGTAAATATTTTACTTAAGGAGCTTTGTTGATGTTTAATATTAAGAAAAAAGTGGCATTATTTGTTTCAGCGCTTACCTTAATGACTGTGGCACTTACAGGCTGTGCTTCAAAAACACTTAAGAATACCACAATGTATTACAGTATGCAGACTAACCCATCCTCACTCTATCTTAGATTACAGGCAGATGGTGAATATGTAGACAGTACAGGCTTAAGTGGTACCTACGAAATAAATGATGACGTTGTAACTTTCAATGAATCCTATGGTTCTGTTTACGAAAGACGACTTATTCATGATCAGAAATACCTTTTGTATTTTGCTTATGATGGTTATGATGATTTAGTCCCTGACACAGACACCTTTGACCTTGTTGCCTTTGATGGCAAGCGAACTACGCTTACATTTAAAGAGGATGGTTATTTTGAAGAGTGGATTTATCAGGAAGGCTACATGGAATATAATGCCATCGGTTCTTATGTACGTGATGGAGATTTTCTGACTGTAACAATTCCTCATGCTGATGAGGATGATACAATAATGACTTATGCCATATATGAAGGAGTTGTTTATGAGGTTTATTCTTCAGACACCTCAGATTTTACCGATCCGGAGGTGGCTTCAATGTCACAGATTAAATTTGATGATGATGGAGAGCCTTTAAATACACTGGCTGTAGTCATGATAGTCGGAATAGTTCTCATATTATTCGCTATTATTATAATTTTTATTTATAAGCTTAAGGATAATACCAAAACTAAAAATTCCAAAAAACTTAAAAATGCCGGTAAAAACAAAAGCAAGCACAAAAAATAAATTGTTTGAAATTAATCTTTGCTCGGCTAAAAATTAAATCAACCTCTCAATGAATTTTTATTGAAATTTCATTGAGAGGTTTTTGTTTTTGTGGTAAACTATAAAGTGGCTTATATTAAGCTGACTATAATGATAATAATGCTTTTAATAAAAAAAGCAGGTGATGATAATGAGTAGAAAACTTATAATTACTGAGAAGGCTTCTGTTGCCAGAGACTTCGCGAGAGTATTGAATGTAAATGGAAAAGGAAAGGGCTTTATTGAAAATGACAAGGTTGTTATAACCTGGTGTGTTGGTCATCTTGTAGAAATGCTCTATCCTGAAAGTTATGATATAAAATATAAAAAATGGCGTGCCGAGGACCTTCCATTCCTTCCGGAAAATTATAAATACGGAGTTATAAAAAATGTAAGTGAGCAGTATAACATTGTTCACTCCTATCTTAACAGTGAAGATATTGATACTGTTTACTGGGCAGGTGACTCCGGAAAAGAAGGACAGACAATCGAAGAAAATATTAGAAATTTCGGTGGTGTCAGAGAGGGTATGAATGAACTGAGAGTATGGATTGACTCTCAGACTGATGATGAAATTAAAAGAGGAATCAGAGAGGCAAAGCCAATGTCTGATTATGCCAGACTTGGTGATTCAGGAATAATGCGTGCAATTGAAGATTATGCACTTGGCATAAATTTTTCCAGAGCCCTAAGTGTTAAATATGGTAAGCTGATTAATGATGCAGCTGCAACTAAATCCTATACAGCCATAGCTGTCGGAAGAGTAATGACCTGTGTTTTGGGGATGGTAGTAGTTCGTGAAAGAGAAATTAGGAATTTCGTAGATACACCGTTTTTTCGAGTAGTAGGTTCATTTACTGATGATGAAATAAATGCAGAGTGGAAGGCTGTAGAAGGCTCGGATTATTTTAATTCACCAGTACTATATAAGGAAAATGGCTTTAAGAAAAAAGAAAATGCTGAAAAGCTGATATCCGATCTGACAGGCAAAAAAGCCTTTATAGAAAATATTAGTAAGTCAATTCAGAAGAAAAAGGCTCCACTTTTATTTAATCTTGCTGAACTTCAGGCTGAATGTGCAAAACGTTTTAAAATAAGCCCGGATGAGACACTTTCGGTCGCTCAGGATTTGTATGAAAGAAAGCTTACAACATATCCAAGAACAGATGCCAGAGTTTTGTCCTCAGCAGTTGCAAAGGAAATAGATAAAAATCTCACAAAATTAAAGGTTTATGAAAAATGCTCCACCTTTGTTGACGAGGTGCTCAATGAAAATTTGTATAAAGGAATTGAAAAGACATCCTATACTGATGATTCAAAGATTACTGACCACTATGCAATAATCCCAACAGGTCAGATTACCGGACTTGACTCAATGTCATCTCTTCATCAAAAGGTTTATGAGCTTATTGTAAGAAGATTTTTAAGCATTTTTTATCCACCTGCCGAGTTTGCTGTTATAAAGTGCGAAATAAAGGTAGAGAAAGAGCATCTTTTTGCATCATCAAAGACTCTTGAAAAAAAAGGCTATATGAAGGTTGCCGGAGTGGCAAAAAATAATGATAATGGTGAAGAAGAAGAGAATACCAATAATCTTGAAAATCTCTTTAAAACCTATAAAAAGGGTGATGAGCTTACAGTAAATGGTTATATAATTAAAGAAGGCAAAACAACACCACCTAAGAGATATACTTCCGGTACCATGATTCTTGCAATGGAAAATGCAGGTAATCTTATTGAAGACCAGGAGCTTAGAGAGCAGATAAAAAATACGGGAATTGGCACATCTGCAACAAGAGCGGAGATAATTAAAAAGCTTGTAAATATAGGCTATTTAAAGCTGAATTCAAAGACACAGGTGCTCACGCCTGAAAGACTTGGAGAGATGATTTATGAGGTGGTAAATTTATCGGTACCATCTTTGCTAAATCCGGAGATGTCTGCGTCTTGGGAAAAGGGTCTGGATGGTATTACAAAAGGCTCGGTTGATGTTAAGGAATATCGCGCCAAGCTTGAAGATTATATCAGAACGGAAACCCTTGCAATGACGGGCAATGATTTAAGTATTAAAATTGCCGAAGCGATAAATCCATTTACCGATAAAAATTCAAAGGGAATGGCTGCCAGAAAGAAGCTTGGAATTGCCTGCCCTGAATGTGGAGGAGTTCTTACAACAACCTCCTTTGGTTACGGCTGCAGTAATTACTTTAATGAAGAAAATAAATGTAGCTTTACACTTGGAAAAATATGTGGAGTAGATATTCCCGAAGAAGAGTTTAAAAAGCTTATTCTTGAAGGACATACAAATGTTATCAGTGGCTTCGTTTCAAAGAAAAAAAAGAAGTTTTCAGCAGAGCTGACAATGACAAAAAATGAAGAAGGCAAAAATGTTATTGGCTTCAATTTTGATAATGTTGAGCCTGAAAGTCTTAACGGAGTTGTATGCCCCGATTGTGGCAGTGCAATTTTGAAAAAATCTTTTGGCTATGGCTGTGCAGGCTATAAGGCAGAGGATGAAAATAGTTGTCATTTTGCCATAGGTAAGATAGCAGGAAAGACAATTCCTGTAAAAAATGTAATGGAGCTACTTCAAAAAGGAAAGACAGAAAAAATAACCGGTTTCAAAGCTAAGAGCGGTTCAAAATTTGATGCATGTCTCGCTTTGGAAAAGGATGAGACAGGTAAGTCAAGGGTAAAATTTGTTTTTGATTCAGATCAGGAAAGAGTGCTGCAAAATATTAAATGTCCAAATTGTGGAAGTGAGATTATTGCAGGCAGCTTTGGCTACAAATGTAAAGCATACGACAAAGAGAAGCCTGATAGCTGTAAATTTTCAGTTGGAAGGATATATGAAAAAAGGCTTAATGAAAAGCAGCTTTCTGATTTGATTGAAAAAGGAATAACAGATGTGATTTATGGATTTGTCAAGGATGGCAACAAATTCAATGCAAGATTAAAGCTCAATAAAAATGAAGAAGGTAAATGTACAGGCTTGGGCTTTGATTTTGGCAATGCCTAGGAGGGGAAAATGGCTTATATTGAATTTAAAAATGTTAAAAAGAATTATGAAATGGGTGAGGTTACCATTGAAGCATTGAAAAATGTAAATTTCGAAATTGAAAAAGGAGAAATTTGTGTAATAGTTGGAGCCAGTGGAGCCGGAAAAACTACAATTTTAAATATTCTTGGTGGCATGGATACAGCAAGTGAGGGCAGTGTAATTATTGATGGAAAGGATATTACAGCCTATAAAGAACGTGAGCTTACAACCTACAGAAGGTATGAGGTCGGATTTGTATTTCAATTTTACAACCTTGTTCAAAATCTGACTACTGTTGAAAATGTGGAAATGGCATCACAGATAAGTAAAAGTAAAACGGATGCAAAGGAGGTATTGAAAAATGTAGGTCTTGAGGAGAGAATGGCAAATTTCCCTTCTCAGCTTTCGGGTGGTGAACAGCAGAGAGTAGCTATTGCAAGAGCCCTTGCAAAGGCTCCAAAGCTTATGCTTTGTGATGAACCTACCGGTGCACTTGATTACAATACCGGAAAACAGATTTTGAAGCTTTTGCAGGATACTGCACGCAAATCAGATATGACAGTTATAATTATTACTCACAACAGTGCTTTGACAGCAATGGCGGATCGCATAATACGTGTAAAGAATGGCGAGGTGTCTTCAGTAGAAAAAAATACTGCTGTTGTTCCTGTTGAAAACATAGAGTGGTAACTTATACTAATGGTTAAGTAGAACGTAAGGAGCTTTGGCAGCTGCTTATATTGAGGCACTTTTATTACTAAAGTTTATACGACTGAGGCTGCCATGTCGCAGCTAATGGAGAAGAAATGAATATTACCTATGCTAAAAATATTATAAGAACTATTAAAAGCAGTTTAGGCAGATATTTTGCACTTATTTGCATTGTAATGCTTGGGGTTATATTTTATGTCGGCTTGAAGATAACAACGGTTGACATGATAGATACTGCTAATGATTTTTATGATGATTCAAATTTTTATGATTACTGCCTTGTATCCAATCTTGGTTTTGATACAGATGTATTACAAAAAATACGTAATGATGGACGGGTATATTATGCAGAAGGAGCCTTTTACCAGGACTATATTGTTATACTGGAGGATGACAGTGAAAAAGTATTTAGATTTCACTCTATTACCGATAATATTAATAAGCTGGATGTGGTAGAAGGCAGACTCCCTGTAAGTGCTGATGAGTGTGTTCTTGATGCCAGATATTATGACTCAGATATGATAGGCCAGACTATTGAAGTTTCTGAGTTGAATTCAGAGGATAATTTGGAAAATTTAGTATATCAAAGCTTTACGGTAACAGGATTGGTTAATTCTCCACTTTATCTAAGCTATCAGCGAGGTACAACAAGTGTTGGCAGCGGCTCGATTAACAGCTTTGTTTTTGTAAATTTTGAAGCCTTTTCAGTAGATTACTATACGCAGATTTATTTAGATGCAGAAAATGGTTATTATATTTACAGTGATGCCTATGATGAGATGATTAATGACAGACTTTCAGATGTGGAAAGCATTTGTAACTCCCTTACAGATGAGAGATATGATAAGCTTTCATCTAAGCTTCAGGAAGCTAAAAATGAGTATGAAACAGGCTTGTCAGACTACAACTCATCCTATGCAGAATATTCTCAAAATTTAGCTGATTATGAGGCGGGACTTAAAGACTATGAAGCTGCCTATTCTGAATATGAAGCATCAGAAGCAGACTATGAAGCAATTGAGATGAGATACAATAATTGCCTGGAAGCTTATAATAATCTGATAGAAAGTGGATATTCAGTATCGGCTGCTGAAGGCATTAAAGCTTCCGTCGTAGGGCTGGATGAACAGCTGGCACAGCAAAGACCTGTTCTTGATGCAACCAAAACCTCGCTTGAAGAAGTGAAAGAGGGGCTTGATTCAGCTAAAGAAGAGCTTGACAGTGCATCAAAAGAGCTATCTTTAGCTAAAGCTGAGTTAGATGAGGCTTATGAAGAAATAGATATCACAATTGATTCACCAAATGCTTCGGTACTTCTAAGAGATGACAACCAAGGCTATTCTACCTACAAGGATAATGCAGACATAGTTAAATCAATTGCATATATTTTTCCTCTCTTCTTTGCACTTGTGGCAGCACTTGTATGTATTACGACCATGAACAGAATGGTAGAAGAGGAAAGAACTCAAATAGGCACACTTAAATCCTTAGGCTACAGCAAAGCTACAGTCTTTGTAAAATATATTTTTTATAGTCTGAGTGCATCGGTAATCGGTGGAGTTGCAGGCTTTTACATAGGAAGTGCGTTATTCCCTACAGTCATTTGGAAGGCATATATGCTTATGTATACCTATACGGATCATCTTAATCTTCTTCATGACTATAGTCTTTTGGCTCTTTCACTTGCAGCGGTCATTATACTTTTGGTAGGCAGCACAATTTTAACCTGCTCTGTAGCAGTTGCTGAAAAACCTGCTGAATTAGTTCGCCCAAAGTCACCGACAGCAGGTAAAAAGATTTTGCTGGAAAGAATCTCTTTTTTGTGGAACAGATTTTCCTTCAGATTAAAGATATCATTGAGAAATTGTTTTAGATATAAAAAAAGGTTTTTCATGATGCTCATTGGAATAGCAGGCTGTACGGCGCTTCTGATTATTGGCTTTGGTATTAGGGATTCAATATCGAGTGTATGTGATCTTCAATATGGAGAAATAGATATTTATGACTATCTGATAACCTTTAAAGACGATATTTCAACGGAAGAAATAAATGCTTCACTTAGTGAAATCAAGAATATATCATCAGAAGCTCTGTCGGTTTCAAGAAGCACTGGAGATATATCCTTTGCAAATGTTCAAAAGAGTGCTACAATAACCGTCAGCAGCGATTATAATGCACTGGACAATTTTGTCAGATTGTATAATGATGACCTTATTTGCAAACCTCAATCTGTCAATGAGTGCGTCATTAGTAAAAACTTAGCCGATGCATTGGATGTAAAAGCAGGGGAAATTATTACTCTTACTTTTGATAATTATTCAGAGGGTACTTATACAATATCGGGTATATATGATAATTATGTAAATAATTATATTTATCTTACCGAAGAAGGCTATATAAAAGGCTACGGACAGGCACCGAAATATAACTGTGTCTTTGCAAATAAAAGCGAACAGGCTGACCTTTATGAAACGCTTACGAGGTTTTCTGAGGTCAAGAATGTTTCAAATGTATCTGCAACTCAGGTGACACTTGATTATTTTAATGACATGGTAAAGAGCCTTAATGTTATTGTTTATCTTGTAATTGGTTGTGCAGCCGTATTGGCCTTCGTAGTTCTATATAATTTAAATAACATAAATATCATGGAACGAACAAGGGAAATTGCTACAATCAGAGTACTGGGCTTTTACAAAAATGAAACGGATGCATATGTATTCAGAGAAAATATAATTCTTACATTTTTAGGAACACTTCTCGGTCTGCCCCTGGGCTTTATAATGCATCGTATTATAATGAGTAAAATCAAAGTTGAGCTCATATGCTTTCAGGTACATGTTGAGCCTCTAAGCTATCTGTACAGTATTTTAATAACACTAATTTTTTCAATTGTTGTAGATTTTGTCATGCGAGGAAAAATCTCATCAATAAGTATGTCAGAATCCTTGAAGGCAATTGAATAAAAAATAAAGAAAAAAGGTGATTACTATGGGAAAATATCACAGAACCTATACAATTATTGATGAATCAGTAATTAGAAATAATTTTCTTGCGATGAAAGCACTTGTGCCGGATTATGTAAAAATGCTTGCTGTAGTAAAGGCAGATGCTTATGGCCATGGAGCAGTCGAGACTGCTAACGAGCTAAAGGATATTGCTGATTATTTTGCAGTTGCTACAATAGACGAAGCTGTTGAACTTAGAAAAGCAGAAATTAATAATGAAATACTTATTCTGGGTTTTGTATCACATGAGGATTATTTTAATGTAATTGAATATAATGTCATGCCGGTTATTTTTAATCTTGAAGATGCAGCTGTTTTAAACAGCCTGGCTGCAAGAAGAAATAAGCAGGTTAAAATTCATTTGGCAGTAGATACAGGCATGGGACGAATTGGCTTTAAAAATGATGAAGAGAGCATAAAAAATGCACGAGAGATTTTTAACCTGAAAAATATAATTGTTGAAGGTATTTTCTCACATTTTGCATGCGCAGATGAACCGGGAAGAGAATTTACAGACAGACAGAATGAAGTCTTTAAAAGCTTTATAGATGCACTCGGTAAAAAAATAAATGTAGTTCACATATCTAACTCTGCAGGAATAGTTGAATATCCTGAATATCGTTATGACATGGTTCGTGATGGAATTTCACTTTATGGATATTATCCTTCAGACTATGTAAACAAAAATAAAATCACAATAAAGCCGGCTCTTGAGTGGCATGCACATGTAACTCATGTAAAAAAAATGCATAAAGGTGATACAATCAGTTACGGAGCAACTTACGTACTTGATGGTGACAAAACTGTAGCGACAGTGAGTGTAGGATATGCTGACGGTTATCCAAGACTAATGTCAAATAAGGGAGAGGTTATAATTAAAGGATGCCTGGCTCCGATTCTTGGAAGAGTATGTATGGACCAGCTTATGGTTGATGTTACGAACATTCCTGATGTTTTGCCTGAGGATGATGTTATTCTCATAGGTAAAGATGGTGATGCAGTTATTACGGCAGATGATATTGCAAAGCATACAGGTACAATAAGCTATGAGGTGCTATGCGACATAACAAAGCGAGTAACCAGGCTTTATAAGTAAATGGCATTTTATATTTATAATTGAAAATATTTATTATTTGTACTTTGAAAGACTTATTCTTTATTAGTAAAAATATTTTCTTTGACTTATTGACAAATGTATCATATAATTATCATTCGGATATGTATGTCACTTTGACAATAATATATCTTTATATGGAGGTGGCTGGTTTACATGATGAAGAGTATGACAGGCTTTGGCAGGGCTGAGATTACAAGAGACGGTAGGAAGCTTACCGTCGAAATGAAATCTGTTAATCACAGATACTGTGAGATTTCAGTAAGAATGCCAAAAAAATTAAACTGCTTTGATTCCTATGTCAGACAGATAATAAAAGAATTTGCAGACAGAGGAAAAATTGATGTATTTATTTCTTATGCTGATGAGAATGAAGAAAGTGCTAATGTAAAGTATAATGCTCAGGTAGCAAAGGAATATGCTAAATATCTGAAGCAGATGAATGAAGAGCTTGGACTTGGCGATGAAATATCAGCTGCTTTAATTGCAAAGATGCCTGATGTTTTTACGATTGAAGATTCTGATGAGGATCCTGAAGAACTTAAAGAACTGCTTACAGATACAATGCGTGAAGCATGTACTCATTTCGTTGAAGCCAGGGTGACTGAAGGAGAACATCTTCGCAGTGACATTTTAGGTAAGCTTGATGGAATGGAGAGCCTTATTGAAGGAGTTGAAGCACGCTATCCTGAAATGATGGCAGAGTATAGAAAGAAGCTTACTGACAAGCTCGCAGAGGTGGTTTCTGATACAAATGTAAGTGAGCAGACTTTGGCTGCCGAGCTTATCTTATATGCTGACAAAATTTGCGTTGATGAAGAGACTGTGAGACTTCGTGCCCACATAAAAAACGTAAAGGATACAATAGTTAAAGGCATAAATGTCGGAAGAAAGCTCGACTTTCTTGCACAGGAAATGAATAGGGAAGCTAATACCATATTATCTAAGGCTAATGATATTGAAGTTTCTAATATAGCAATTGACATTAAGACCGAGATAGAAAAAATTAGGGAACAGATACAGAATATTGAATAATATCACATGATGTGATTTATAAAGATGATTACAGGAGGAATTAAATATGATACATCCATCTTACAAAGATTTAATGAATGCCGTAAATGCAGAAGTAGAACCTGGTGAAGAGCCGGTAGTAAACAGTCGTTACTCAATTGTAGTTGCTACGGCAAAAAGAGCCCGTCAGCTTATTGATGGAGCAGAACCACTTGTAACACCAAAAAATGGAAGAGCACTTTCTACAGCTGTTGATGAAATTTATCAGGGAAAGGTAAAGATTATCAATGGAGACGTTGAAGAGGAGTCTGTGGACGATATAACAGACGGCTTAGAAGATTTGGATGAAATTTCTGAGCTTGACGGACTTGAGGATCTTGAAGGCCTCGATGGTATAGAGGAAGCTGATAATACAGAAGAAGCAGAAGCTGTAGCTGAAGAAAATTAATAAAGGATGTACCTACCGATGAACGAGACAGGATTTAATGAAAGTATTTCGTCGGAGCCTGATGAGATTGAAGAGTATGTAGCCGGTCAGCGTGAATATGCAATAAAGAATAATCTGTTAAGTCTTTTTCAGATTATCTTTTGCGTCCTTCTTATTTTAGTCATTGCTTTTACTTTAAAGAGATTTTGCTTTGAAGTTGTAAGTGTACAGGGAAAGTCAATGGAAAATACCCTTTATGATGGGGATTTGATAATGATTGGCAAGCTGAAAAATGCCACTCAATATGACAGGTATGATATAATTATATTTAAGCCTTATTCGTTGGATGATGAGTCCACCGCAGATGAGGACGAATCTGAGATGCTTTATATTAAAAGAATTATTGGCCTGCCTGGTGAGACCATTACCATTCATGAGGATGGCAGCATTGTCATAACTTCTAAGAATGGAGAAACGACCACACTTACCGATGATACTTATGGAACGGAAATAATGACTCGTGGAATTAACTGGGATGTTTCAGATGATGATATTTTTGAAACAGTTACCTTGGATGATGATGAATATTTTGTTCTGGGAGACAACAGAGGTGTCAGTCTTGACAGCAGATCAGTCAAGGTTCAGGCTGTTCATGCCTCATCTATTTTGGGCAGATACAAGTTTACGGTTAAAAGTAATTCAAATTAATGACAAATTTTATTACTTAAGCAAATTATTTTGTAAAAACTGGATTTAATTATGATTAAAGACTTGAAATTTTTTGCTTTATTTATTACAATAAATAAGGATTTTAAGTTGTATTAAAATTTGTTTTAATTAATATTTTTATTAGGAGGAAACCAAAATGGCAGTTAAAGTTGCAATTAATGGTTTTGGACGTATTGGACGTCTTGCATTCAGACAGATGTTTGGTGCAGAAGGTTATGAAGTAGTAGCTATCAATGATTTAACAACACCTTCAATGTTGGCTCATCTTTTAAAGTATGATTCATCACAGGGTCGTTATGTTGGCATCGGAGAGGAGTCAACAGTTACAGCTGATGACGAAGCTGGTACAATCACAGTTAAGGGTCAGACAATTAAGATTTACAAAGAGCCAGACGCTAACAATTGCCCTTGGGGTGAAATCGGCGTTGATGTAGTACTTGAGTGCTCAGGTTTCTATACATCTAAGGCAAAGGCACAGGCTCATATCAATGCAGGTGCTAAGAAGGTTGTTATTTCAGCTCCAGCTGGAAATGATCTTCCTAC
>CAZVBH010000042.1:0-18907 GCA_964625275.1 uncultured Lachnoclostridium sp. | reverse complement strand
TGAGAGGAATGTATAACGGACTACATTATGAAGGTTGTAATTAAAAAAGATTTAAAAAAACTGTTGCCCGGCTTTGCAATGTATGTAATGGCAGGAATTGCGCTTTTAATAATTGCGTTGGCAGCTGTTTTTATCGGTAATATTAATCTGACAGTAACGGCATTATATCTTTTTTTTATAGCCGGAGTTGTTGCAATTGCATACTTTATCCTAAAGGGTTCAATGCTTTTTAGAAAAAACCTTTTGGATGAGGCTTATCTTAAGGATTGCCTAAACAGAGGCTGTGATTATCGGACATTTATGACAGGCAAGATACTATGTACCTTTGCTGAAAGCTTGATTATTTTAACAGAATATACTTTATTTCTTCTGATTTCTCTAAAGCTGGCACTTGCAAAGCTTCCTGAAATTTCCGATGAACTTGGGAGTACGCAGCTTCAGCTTAATGAAGTCTTCGGCACTTCATCGAAGCTTAACTGGCTTGGAGCATATTTTGAATTGCTTTTTTTGATTGCAGCACTTACAGGTCTAAGCTATCTTGCATTTGGACTTTGTTATACATATTTCATGAAAGGGAAATATGCCATACCGGCAAGCCTGATGACACTGTTTTGTGTTGTTTGGATTTTTTGGAAGATTTTTGATTTTCTGATTCCACAGACAGGCTTGGCATCTGTTTTAGGCAGCATTATTTATACGGGAGTCATTGCTGTAGCAGTGACAATCATAAGCATACAGGTAGTTTCAAAAAAACGTTTTGAGCTTATCTGACAGATAAAAAGTCTAACCTATAAACAGTTTTAACCTTATCTGACAGATAAAAAGATTAACCTATAAACAGTTTTAACCTACAAACAGAAAAATAGTATTTACTTGCTAAAAAATAAAATGGATTAACCTACAAACAGATTCAAAAAAACATTTGGATTTGTCCGACAGACAAAAAGTTTAACCTTATTAAGGGTGAATATAACCAGTTTTACAAGGAGGCACTATGGCAGATATAAGACCATTTAAATGTATAAGACCACAGAAGGAGCTTGCAGCACGCACTGCAGCACTTCCTTATGATGTTTATAATAGAGCAGAGGCAAAGGAAGCTGCACTAAAGGATTCACTTTCTTTTCTCAACATAGACAGACCTGAAAGTAACATGCCTGATGACGTAGATATTTATGATGACAGTGTTTATGCAAAGGCGGGCGAGCTGTTTAATGCCAGACTTGATGATGGCACCTATCTTATTGATAAAGAGGACAGCTACTATATCTATGAGCTGATAATGGACGGACGTTCTCAGAAAGGAATTGTTGCATGTGCTTCTATTGATGATTATTTAAGCGGTAAAATTAAAAAGCATGAAAATACACGTGCCGATAAAGAGCTTGACCGTATTCGTCATGTAGATACTCTTTCTGCTCAGACAGGACCAATCTTTCTCGCTTACAGAAGTAGTGCTGTGATTGCGGAGGCTATTAAAAAGACAATGCTTAATGAAAAGCTTTATGGCTTTACTGCTGATGATGGAATTACTCACAATGTCTGGAAAATAGAAGATGCAGAACTGACTGCTGCAATCAGGGAGACCTTTGCACAGACGGACAGCATCTATATTGCAGATGGTCATCATAGAGCAGCAAGTGCCGTAAAGGTCGGACTTAAGAGAAGAGATGAGCATCCTGATTATGATGGAAGTGAAGAATTTAATTATTTCCTTTCAGTTCTTTTTGCTGAAGAAGAGCTTATGATAATGTCCTATAACAGAGTTGTTAAGGATTTAAACGGATATTCAGAGGAAGAGTTTTTAGCAAAGCTTGCTTTATGCTTTGATATTAAAAGGGTTGGAAAGTCAAATTATCAGCCTGCAAAGAAGGCAGAGGTTGGAATGTATCTGAATGACTGCTGGTACAGCCTTACTGCAAAGCCTGAGATTATTTCAGATGATCCGGTAGATAAGCTTGACGTTGCAATACTTCAGAATAATGTTTTAAAGCCTTTACTTGGAATTGATGATCCGAAAACAGATAAAAGAATAGATTTCGTTGGTGGAATCAGAGGCTTGGATGAGCTTGTAAGAAGATGCAACAATGACATGAAGGTAGCATTTTCAATGTATCCTACATCAATCACAGAGCTTTTTGATGTTGCGGATGCGGGACTTCTCATGCCTCCAAAGTCCACCTGGTTTGAGCCTAAGCTCAGAAGCGGCATCTTTATTCACAGCTTTGAAAAATAAGCATATAATAACTAAAAACCGTTGATTTTAAATGGCAAAAATAGTTATTGATACGGAAAATGGTGAGCTTAAGGCAGCGATAGCCACAATAGTAGAGAGTGTATTAAGGGCTCTTACTGATGTAGGCTTTTGTGACTGCTCACTGCCTGATGAAGCCATGATTTCATCAGATAAATATATACAGGAATTTGAAAATCATAAAATTCAAATTGGCCTCTTTAGAATATTTAATTATGCCAAGGGGCTTCAGCGTGAACTAAATCTTTTAGGCTATGATACTGAGCTTTTTATGAACGAAGGGCTCTATGCTGTCTGCATTTTAGTAAACGGAAGCGAGGAACAGGCAAGAGAGCTGGAGGCTAAGCTTAGAAAAGAGGGCTATGATACCCTGCTGTTGGATTAGATAGGAGTAAAAACTGACTAATGAGCATTTTAAATGTAGAACATCTCAGCTTTGGCTTCGGAGACAGAGCTATTTTTAACGATGTGTCTTTCCGGTTACTTGCCGGAGAGCACATTGGACTTATTGGCGCAAATGGTGAAGGTAAATCCACCTTCTTTAATATGATAACCGGGAAGATGCAGCCGGACGAAGGTACAATTGAATGGGCAAAGAATGTTTCGGTTGGATATCTCGACCAGCATTCGGTGCTGACCAAGGGAATGACTATTGGAGACGTTCTCCGAAGTGCTTTTTCACGACTCTTTGAAATGGAAGCCCGCATGAATGACATCTGTGATAAAATGGGTGAAATGGGCGAGGATGAGATGAATGAAGCAATGGAGGAGCTTGGAGTTATTCAGGACCTTCTGACAGTTCATGATTTCTATAATATAGATTCGAAGGTAGAAGAGGTTGCAAGAGCCCTGGGCCTTAGCGAGCTTGGTTTGGACAAGGATGTAACAGAGCTTTCCGGTGGCTGGAGAACGAAGGTGCTTTTGGCAAAGCTTTTACTTGAGAAGCCGGAGATACTTCTTTTAGATGAGCCTACTAATTATCTCGATGTAGAGCACATTGAATGGCTTAAGAGATACCTTAATGAGTATGAAAATGCCTTCATACTTATTTCACATGATATACCATTTCTGAATAGTGTTATCAACATAATTTACAGCATGGAAAATCAGAAGCTCGACAGATATGTCGGAGATTATGACCATTTTGTAGAGGTTCATGAAATGAAGAAGGCACAGCTCGAGGCGGCTTACAATAAGCAGCAACAGGAAATTAAAGAGCTGAAGGACTTTGTTGCGAGAAATAAAGCGAGAGTAGCCACAAGAAACATGGCCATGTCAAGACAAAAGAAGCTGGACAAGATGGATGTCATTGAGCTGGCAGGTGAAAAGCCAAAGCCGGAATTTTCATTTAAGGATGACAGAGCCTCTTCAAGGGTAGTAGTTGAAGCAAAGGACCTGGTAATCGGCTATGATTTGCCTCTTACTAAGCCAATGAATATCCATATTGAGAGAGGAGAAAAGGTTGTTCTAAAGGGTGCAAACGGTATTGGAAAGACAACCCTCTTAAAGAGCATTCTCGGTATGCTTCCAAAGCTTAGTGGAGACATTGAATTAGGAGATTATGTTAGTGTCGGTTACTTTGAACAGGAAATGAGTGGAAGTGGTGACAACAGCTGTATTGAAGAAATATGGCAGGAATTTCCATCCTATACACAATATGAGGTTCGTTCTGCATTAGCAAAATGTGGACTGACCACGAAGCATATTGAAAGTCGCGTGAAGGTACTCAGTGGTGGTGAACAGGCCAAGGTCAGACTTTGCAAGCTTATGCAGAGAGCGTCAAATGTGCTTGTACTTGATGAGCCTACAAATCATCTTGATGTAGATGCAAAGGATTCACTTTACCAGGCACTTGATGCCTATAAGGGAACCCTGATAATGGTATGTCATGAGCCTGAATTTTATGAAGGCTTCGCAGACAGAGTAATTGATGTATCGGATTATTCATTATTGAGTTAAGGTAGCGGAACAGCTTATTTTATATTTATAAGGTGGGAAGTTAAAGGAAGAAACAGACGGGAGGAAACAAATATGCCGATAACAGACTATTTGAGAAGAAATGCCACTCTTTATGGTGATGAGGTATGTCTGGTTGAAATAAATCCGGATAATACAAATGAAAAACCTCATACCTGGAGTGAAAATGCATTGGTAGAAGGTGAGAGAAGCTCCTTTTACCGACGCGAAATGACCTGGGAAGATTTTGACCGCAAATCAAATCGTTTTGCAAACCTTCTTTTGAGCCGAGGAGTTCAAAAGGGTGAAAAGGTTGGAATCCTTCTTATGAATTGCCTTGAATGGCTTCCAATTTACTTTGGAACACTTAAGGCAGGAGCAATTGCAGTTCCAATGAACTATCGTTTTGATGCAGATGAAATTAAGTATTGTGTTGATCTTGCTGAAATTGATGTTCTCGTATTTGGACCGGAATTTACCGGAAGAATTGAGCAGATTGTTAATAAGCTTGGAAGAATAAGACATATCTTTTACGTAGGTGAGGATTGTCCACGCTTTGCAGATAGCTATGAAAAATATATTTCATATTGCACAAGCAAGGATCCTGCAATACCTCTTACGGATGATGACTATGCAGCAATCTATTTTTCTTCAGGAACAACAGGCTTTCCAAAGGCAATTTTGCACAAGCATCTCTCTCTGGTAAGTGCAGCAGAAACAGAAGCTAATCACCATGGACAGACAAAGGATGATGTATTCCTTCTTATACCTCCGCTTTATCATACCGGAGCGAAAATGCATTGGTTTGGAAGTCTTTATTCGGGCAGTAAGGCTGTAATTCTGAAGGGTGTTAAGCCTGAGATTATTGTTAAGGCAGTATCGGAAGAAAGATGTACAATAGTATGGCTTTTGGTGCCTTGGGCTCAGGATATTCTTGATAAAATGGATTCAGGAGAAATTGATCCTTCAATCTATCATCTTGAGCAGTGGAGACTTATGCACATAGGTGCACAGCCTGTACCACCAAGTCTTATTGAAAGATGGAAGAAGAGATTCCCTCATCATCTTTATGATACCAATTATGGACTTTCAGAGTCAATTGGACCAGGCTGTATCCATCTTGGTGTAGAAAATATTCATAAGGTTGGAGCAATCGGCATACCAGGCTATAAATGGGAAGCCAAAATTGTAGATAATGGCAAAGAGGTGGCTCCTGGTGAAGTCGGCGAGCTTTGCGTCAAGGGACGTGGAGTTATGACCTGCTATTATAATGATCCAAAGGCTACTGAAGAGTGCTTAAAGGACGGATGGCTCTATACCGGAGATATGGCAAGACAGGATGAGGACGGCTTCTATTATCTTGTTGACCGTAAAAAGGATGTCATTATTACAGGTGGTGAGAATCTTTATCCTGTACAGATTGAGGATTTCCTTAGAGCCAATTCAAAGATTAAGGATGTTGCAGTAATAGGACTTCCGCATGTAAGACTTGGAGAAATTGCAGCTGCAATTATCGAGGTAAAGGAAGATTGTACACTTACTGAAGAAGAGGTAAATGAGTTTTGTCTCGACCTTCCAAGATACAAGAGACCTAGGAAGATTATTTTTGCACCTGTTCTCAGAAATGCCACAGGTAAAATTGAAAAACCAAAGCTTCGAGAAATTTATTCAGGACAGGAGAGTCTCGTAGCAGCTCAGATAAAATAGGAACTAAGATAAAATGTGATTAGATAAACCACTAAATGTTTATTGATATCTATTGGTCTATACTAACGGAGGAACAAGGTATATGAAAATTGTATTGACGGCATGCCTTCTTATTTGCTTCTTCGCTGTAATGATTGGCGTTGGATTTTATACCAGAAAGCGTGCAACTGATGTAAATGGCTTCGTGCTTGGAGACAGAGGAGTAGGACCATGGCTTACAGCCTTTGCGTTCGGAACATCTTACTTCTCAGCGGTAATATTTGTCGGCTACGCAGGACAGTTTGGCTGGAATTTCGGAATGGCATCCACCTGGGCAGGACTTGGAAATGCCTTTATCGGCTCACTTCTTGCCTGGAATATTCTCGGAAGAAGAACGAGAGTAATGACACAGCATCTTGATGCTAAGACGATGCCTGACTATTTTGGAAAAAGATTTGATTCCATACCACTTAAGGTAGCGGCATCCATCATTGTATTCATTTTCCTGATTCCTTATACAGCATCCCTGTATAACGGACTTTCAAGTCTTTTTAAGCTTGTATTCAATATTCCTTATGTAGTTGTTATTCTTATAATGGCAGTGCTTACGGGAATTTATGTAATCTTCGGCGGTTACATGGCAACTGCAATTAACGATTTCATTCAGGGGATCATAATGCTGTTCGGTATTTCGGCAGTCATTATTGCAGTTATCAGTCAGAACGGAGGACTTGTAGAGGCTACCAAGAAGCTTGCTCAGGTTACAGGCAATGATACTTTCTCAGGAGCTGACTGGCAGGGTGCTTATTCAGCCTTTTTTGGACCTGATCCACTTGCACTTTTATTCGTAGTTATTCTTACTTCTCTTGGAACCTGGGGACTTCCACAGATGGTTGGCAAGTTCTATGCAATCAAGAGTGAAAATGATATACATAAGGGAACAGTTATTTCAACCTTCTTCGCTATAATTGTAGCGGGAGGCTGCTACTTCCTTGGTGGCTTTGGACGACTTTATGCAGATAAAATAACTGTAAATCCAAGCAAGCCCGGAACACCTCTTTATGATACAATTGTTCCTACAATGCTTTCGACACTCCCTGATGCTATAATAGCAGTGGTAATTGTACTCGTGCTTTCAGCATCAATGTCAACACTTTCATCACTGGTGCTTACCTCAAGCTCAACCTTTACACTCGATGTAATCAAGCCTGCAATGAAGAATGAGATGAGTGAAAAGAAGCAGGTGTTCATTATGAGAATATTTATCGTATTCTTCATTGCCGTATCTGCAATAATTGCAATTTTCAAGGATTCACATCCTGAAGTAACCTTCATTGCACAGATGATGGGTGTTTCCTGGGGCGCTCTTGCAGGTGCCTTTCTTGCACCATACATGTACAGCCTTTACTGGAAGGGCGTTACAAAGACAGCTACTGTTGTCAGCTTCATCTGGGGCTGCGGAATTGCAATCCTACAGCTCATAATTACACTCGGTGGAGTGGATGTATCCGGCTGGGGCACAGTGCTTGCCTATGTTTTCAAATCATCAATTAACTCAGGTGTTGTTGCCATGGTTGGAGGACTAATTATAGTTCCAATCATAAGCCTTTTTACTAAAAAGCTTGATGAAAAGAAAACGGATGAAATTTTTAGCTGCTATGATGAAAAGTATGTGGCTGAAATATCTCCAAAAGAAAGAATTGCAGATAAAAACAATTAAATTATGACTTTATGCCAAGAAGTGCAATTTTAGTTATTGCATTTTCTTAGTGCTTGCGTTACAATGTTTTAGGTGTGTGCCGAGCTTAGGCATGCACCTAAAAACATGTATAAGTCTTTAAGTAAAGTGAATTTCAATTAGGAGGACTCACAAATGGTAAGAGCAGTTGTAGGTGCAAACTGGGGAGATGAAGGAAAAGGCAAAATCACTGATATGTTAGGTGAGAAGTCTGATATTATTGTACGTTTTCAGGGCGGCAGTAATGCAGGTCATACAATCATAAATCACTATGGAAGGTTTGCATTACACCTTCTTCCAAGTGGTGTTTTCTATGATCATACAACCTGTATCATTGGAAATGGTGTTGCGCTCGATATTCAAAAGTTCATAGATGAATTAAATAGCGTTATTGCAGGAGGAGTTCCAAAGCCAAGAATTTTGGTTTCTGACAGAGCACAGATAATCATGCCTTATCATGTATTGTTCGATGCTTACGAAGAAGAGAGACTTGGAAAGAAGAGCTTTGGCTCTACAAAGAGTGGTATCGCTCCTTTCTATTCAGATAAATATGCAAAAATCGGTTTCCAGGTTCAGGAGCTTTTTGACGAAGAGGCTCTTCGTGAGAAGGTTTACAGAGTACTTGAACAGAAGAATATTCTCTTAGAGCATATGTATCACAAGGATCCAATTGATCCTGAGGAGCTTTTAAAGACCTTAGCAAAGTATCGTGAAATGATTGCTCCTTATGTAGCAGATACCTCAGCTTATCTTTACAATGCAATTAAGGAAGGAAAGAATATCCTTCTTGAAGGACAGCTTGGTTCACTTAAGGATCCTGACCATGGAATTTATCCAATGGTAACCTCATCATCAACACTTGCAGCTTATGGTGCAATTGGTGCAGGTATTCCTCCTTACGAAATCAAGGAAATTATTACAGTAGTTAAGGCATACTCAAGTGCAGTTGGTGCAGGTGAGTTCGTAAGTGAAATTCTCGATGAGGACGTAGCTAAGATTATGCGTGACCATGGCGGTGACAAGGGTGAGTATGGTGCAACTACAGGTCGTCCAAGAAGAATGGGCTGGTTTGATGCAGTGGCTACAAGATATGGCTGCCGTATTCAGGGCGCAACTCAGGTAGCTCTTACTGTAGTAGATGCACTCGGATGCTGGGATGAGCTTAAGGTTTGTGTTGGCTACGAGCTTGATGGAGAAGTAATTAAGGACTTCCCTGTTACTACAAAGCTTGCTAAGTGTAAGCCTGTTTACAAGACTCTTCCTGGTTGGAAGTGTGACATAGCAGGAATCAAAGAATATGATAAGCTTCCAAAAGAGTGTCGTGACTACATCGAATTCATTGAAAAAGAAATCGGTGTTCCAATTAAGATGGTAAGTAACGGCCCTGGAAGAGAAGAAATTATTTATAGATAAAAATTATATTTGAAAAGGGTAATGCAGTCTTTGGGCTGCATTTACCTTTATATCTATTAATTTGAAATTAAGTTTAATGAGTAAGCAGTAAGCTGTTTACTCATTAAATTTGATAGAGGTAACACAAAATTAAATTAAAGGTAGGAACGAAATTTATGGCAGAAAAAAGAGAAGTTGCTGTAGAAGAGTCAAAGGGACTTAAAAATATCAGCAATCTTATACTTGTCGGAATCATGCTTGCAGTTGGTGTAGTATTAAGACTTTGTGCAAGCTACATAGCAATCGGAAGCATGCATCCAAATTTCCTGATTGCAACTTATTGCTTATCTATTGCAATCATAAGACCAAATGTTAAGGAAGCAGCCATTATCGGTTTTATTTCAGGCTGTGTAAGTCAGATTGGAACCAGCTTGCCATGGATTGGAATTGGTAGTGAAACTCTTGGGGCAATTGCAATGTCACTTTTAATTCTTATTCCACTTCCAAAGGTGGTAAAGCCACTTGTAACAACATTTATTACAACACTTATTTCAGGCTTTGCATTTATTGGACTTGCAGCAATTGTATATGTTCATCCAATGCCAATGGCACAGTTCTTAAATATGTCATTAGTAACAATTGTAACTGCAGCCCTCAACTGTGTAATAGTTGAAATTTTAAGCATACCTGTTGAAAAGATAATTAGAAAATAGACAGCTTATCTATTATAAATCGATAAGCAAAGCATTATAAAATATTTATTGGATTTATAGTAAAGGCGAAAGCCAATTGGTATACTGGCAGAAAAATTTATAAAAAAAGACAGAGCATTTATACTCTGTCTTTTTTTTACACAGAAAATTGCCCTAACTCTTCGCTTTTAGTTGTTATTTTCAGTAAAAGCAAGTATAATGAGAAAAGGTATGCAAATTAATAATTAACCCGGAAAGAGATATGCTTCATTTATTCAAGCCGGGATTGTAACGCAAAGGAAGCACAATGATAAAATTTGAAGATTTTAGTTTTAAATACAAGGATGCCACTCAAAATGCACTCTCTGATATTAATCTGACGATTAATGAAGGTGAGTTTGTTGGTATCACCGGAAATTCCGGGGCTGGTAAGACGACTCTTACCTATGCCATTAGTGGACTTGTACCACATCATTTCAAGGGAGATTTTTACGGAGCAGTAAAGATAAATGGTCTTGATACTGTCGATACGAAAACTGAAGAGCTTGCAAGATATGTAGGAGAGGTTTTTCAGGACATAGATTCTCAGATGGTTTCCAGTAAGGTAGAGGATGAAATTTTATTTGGACTTGAGAACTTCGGCTATTCAAGAGCTGAGATTTCCAAAAGACTCAATGAAGTTTTAGACTTGTTAGGCATTAAGGAGCTTAAGAATCGTCAGATAAGCTCACTTTCAGGCGGACAAAAGCAGAAGGTGGCTATCGCATCCATACTCGCTCTTAAATCACCTGTAATAGTACTTGATGAGCCGACGGGAGAGCTCGACCCGGACAGTACAATTATGATTTTTGAAATATTAAAAAAATTAAATAAGGAATTTGGCAAAACCGTCATAATCGTTGAACAGAAAATTATGATGCTGTGCGAATATGCAGACAGAATAATTGTGCTAAATGACGGCAAGACGGTTTTTGACGGCAAGAGCCGTACTGTTGTAGATGCAGTACCTTTATTTGAAGAGCTTGGAATAAATGTTCCGAGAGTTACAAAGCTTGGAACAATTTTAAAGGCTGAGGGTGTTTACAATGGAGAAATTCCGGTTGACGTAGACCAGGCAGAAAAGATGCTTGAGGAGGTGCTCGGATGCTGAAATTTGAAAATGTAGAATTTGCTTATCCCGGTGCCAAAAAAACCATTGATAATCTGACCTTTCATATTCCAAAGGGTGATTTTGTTGCACTCATAGGCACTAATGGAGCGGGAAAGTCAACAATAAGCCGACTTTCCAACGGACTTCTTCATCCTGACAAAGGTCATGTGTTTATTGATGGTGCAGATACTCTGACAACACGAACAAGTGCAATAGCAAAAAAAGTCGGATTCCTCTTTCAAAATCCTGACAGACAGATTTGCCAGAATACGGTTTGGGATGAGGTTGCTTTTGGACTCCGTATTCAGGGTGTGCCAGAGGATGAGGTGAAAAGGCGTACAGAGGCTGCCCTTGAAAGATTCAAGCTTTCGGGAGACTGGTTTCCCTTCACTCGTTCAAGAGGTGAAAGACAGAGAATAGCACTTGCAAGTGTTTTGGTATGTGAACCTGAAATGGTAATTCTCGATGAGCCTACAACGGGACTGGATTACAGAGAATGTATCAGCATCATGGATTATGTAACTGAGCTTAATTTAAAGGAAGGACTTACAGTATTGATGGTAAGTCATGATATGGAGCTTGTTCAGGAATATGCAAAGCATGTCTTTGTTCTAACAGGCGGAAGGCTTGTAGGAGAGGGCAAAACCAATGACATCATGAAAAACATGTCTATCTTAAAAAAGGCTCACGTATTGCCTGCACAGATTCCTCAATTGGCACTTCGTTTTGGTGACCGCTTCAGCGATGTTTATACAATCGAAGAAATGAGAAAAGCAGTTTTGGCTGAGCTTGGTTCAGAAGCTAAGTCTGTTTCTGATTCAGATGATGAAGGGCTTCTTAAAAAGAAATTAACTTCAGATGACGAAGGGCTTCTTAAAAAGGAATCAGCTTCAGATGGTGAAGATTTTATTAAAAAGAAATTAAATACTGATGAAGGAGGAAATGCTTAGTATGAATTTACTTCAATATGTGCCTGGTAATTCCTTCCTCCACAGACTTAATCCTGTTACAAAGCTGTTTGCAGCGCTGCTTTATGGCGTTGCCTGCATTTTATGTGAAAATATTATAATAGAGCTTGCTCTTATTGTGGTCATGATTTTGATTTCATCGATTGCCGGACTTTCAAAAAGGGCACTGAAGCTTACCAAAAATCTTATAATACTTGGACTTTTGATGTTTATAATTCAGCTGCTCTTTGTACGAACAGGTAAGCCGGTATTGTCAATAAAGGGCTTTTGCATATTTACTGATGACGGACTTGACAGCGCTCTGCTTTTAAGCCTTAGGATAATAGGCACAATGCTTCCACTGATGCTTTTATTTGCAATTACTGAAATGAATGATTTATGTGGCGCACTTGTAAAGAGACTTCATGTACCATACAGATATGCTTTTATTGTAACGACAGCTTTTCGTTTTGTACCTCTTTTTACTACTGAGTTTCACGATATTGAGGATGCACAGAAGGCAAGAGGAGTGGAGTACGATACTAAAAATATAATAAAAAAGATGAAGCTGATTGCACCACTTTTTGCACCGCTTTTAATTTCAAGCTTGAAGAAGGTGGATTCAAGTGCAGTAAGCGCAGAGCTTCGAGGCTTTAATCTTAGAACCGTTAAGAGTGGCTATCATACTTATCCTTTTTCGATTTTGGATGTTATCTGCCTTATCATCATGATAGCACTTGTGGTAGTATCGGCAATGTTCTTTTAAATATTAAATATGATGAGCAGGCAGTGATGCTGTTTGTGAATTAATCTTTGTTTGAGTAAGCATTTATTCTATGAACAGTAAACAATTTAGTCATTAGCGTAGTTTTTTAAAATGGGTGAGGAGATAAAATGGACAAAAAAATCAGTCTGGGCTACGGCGAAGACCTTGTGGAGGTTCAAATTGAGGGCGCAGCCTGGATAAAAGAAATTCTTCCAAATCCAATGGAAGAAATAAGCAATTTAAAGACTGCTTTTTTACACAGCATTACAGATGGTGTCATCGGTGGCAAACCACTTAATGAGACTGTAAGTGCAAAGGATGACATAACCATAATTGTCAGTGATGTTACAAGAAGCTGGATGCATGCAGATAAAATAATGCCTTTACTTGTGGACTATCTTCATGATGAAATTGGTGTACCTTATGAAAAGCTGATTATTGTAGTTGCACTTGGTACCCATAGACATACTTTACCTGAGGAATTTCCTAAAATCGTATCAGAGGATGTATGTAAAAAAGTAAAGGTAGTTGACCATGATTGTGATGCACCTGATTTGGCACTGCTTGGAACCACCTCAAGAGGAACTGAGGTTTATGTCAATAAGCTTGTTACCAATCGCAAGGTCATTGTAATGGGTGGTACCGTTCATCATATGATGGCAGGCTTTGGCGGAGGACGCAAAAATATTCTTCCCGGTGTTGCAGGAAGAAATACCATCAGACAAAATCACAGAAGGGCTCTTGATCCTGAAAAAGCTATGACTGATGCGAGAGTAGGCTGCTGTAAGCTTAAGGATAATCCTATTCACGAGGATATGGTTGAGGCAGCACATTTCGTCAAAGCAGATTTTGGCATTAATATTGTAGTTTCATCATCAGGAAAGCACAGTGGAATCTTTTCCGGAGACTTGGATAAAGCCTGGGAAGCAAGCTGTCAGTACCAGCGTGAAAGCTATGAGGTGCCGATTGATGAACAGGCAGATATTGTAGTTTGCTCCAGTGGTGGCTATCCTAAGGACATGAATCTTTATCAGGGCTGTAAAGGAATGTTAAACGCAATGCGCGCACTGAAGCCCGGAGGAACAATGCTTTGGACATGTAAATGTCCTGAGGGTGGTGGAGCACCGGATTATTTTAACTGGTTGAAGCCATTAAATGAGGGCAGACTTGATCCTGCACTTCGCGCAGATTTTACAATTGGAGGATATATCTTCTATCTGACGGTTGAACAGCTTAACAAGGCGGCTCATGTTTACACTCTTACAAAGCTGGATTCTGAAATGGTTTTACCAATGGGCATGGAGGCCTCAGCGAGCCTTGAAGAGCTTTTAGGTAAAATTGATTTTGAAGGAAAGACAGTTTATTCAATACCATTTGCCGGAAGCGTGGTTCCGATGTTTGAAGACCAGGAAGGCATGTAGATTACTTTTCAAAGCTTAACTCACAAACAGCTTTATTGTATCAAAGTTTTAATATTTGGAGGGGTAAGATTTTTTTTACTCATTAACCTTAATGCCACTTTGTGTATTATGTGTTTGTACTTATGCTTATTTGGAAAAGTTCTATTAATTATGAAAGCGTAGAGCTTTTCAGATAAGGTTATAATAAATTTTTAACGAGGAGGAACAATAATGACGACAAAAATTACAGATGAGGTTATTTATATTGGCGTGAATGATAAGGACTTGGATTTGTTTGAAAGCCAGTATATCGTACCAAACGGAGTATCCTATAATTCTTATGTGATTATGGATGAAAAAATAGCAATAATGGATACCGCAGACCAGAGAGCTACTAAAGAGTGGTTTGAAAATCTAAAGGAGGCACTTGGAGAGAGAAAGCCGGATTATCTTATTATTTCACATATGGAGCCTGACCATGCAGCAAACATCAAGAGACTCATTGATGCTTATCCTGAAATCAAGGTCGTAGGAAATGCCAGAACCTTCCCAATCCTTAATCAGTTCTTCGAACTTGAGCTTGGGGATAAAAAGGTTGAGGTAAAGGAAGGAGAGACTCTTTCACTTGGAAGTCATGAGCTGACTTTTACGCTTGCGCCAATGGTTCACTGGCCTGAAGTAATGATGGTATATGACAGCAAGGATAAAATTTTATTCTCAGCAGATGCCTTTGGAAAGTTCGGTACACTTGATACAGATGAAGAATGGTTATGCGAAGCAAGAAGATATTATTTCAATATCGTTGGTAAATATGGAACAATGGTTCAGGCTATACTTAAGAAGGTTTCAGCCTTTAATATTGAAAAAATCTGTCCGCTTCATGGACCGATTCTTACTGAAAATCTCGATTTCTATATTGGAAAATATAATCTTTGGAGCAGCTATGTACCCGAAGATAAGGGTATTGTAGTAGCATGTGCTTCAATTCATGGTCATACAAAGGAGGCAGCTTTAAAGCTTGTAGAAAAGCTTGAGGCAAAGGGCGAAAAGGTCAGCTTCTTTGATTTGACAAGGGATGACTCGGCTGAGGCAATAGAGGATGCTTTCCGTTATGACAGACTTGTTCTGGCAGCATGTACTTATGACGGTGGACTCTTCCCATGTATGGAAGCTTTCGTACACCATCTTGCAGCAAAATTCTATCAGAACAGAACAATTGGTCTGATTGAAAATGGCAGCTGGGCACCTCAGGCAGCGAAGGAAATGAAGGCTTCAATTGATACAATGAAGAATATCAAGCTTCTTGAGCCTGTTGTTACAATCAAGTCAGCACTTAATGCAGCTTCTGAAGCAAAGCTTGATGAGCTCGTACAGGCGCTTGTCGGATAGAAGACTAAATTTTAGGAGATTTACGATGCGAAAATTAATTAATGACGGATGGTCCTTTGGAAAATTTATACCAGGGACAACAGTCGAAACAGTTTATAAATTTATTAAGGGGGAAGAGCTTTCAGACGAGGACAAAAAGTCCGTCATGAAGGAATTCCAGCCGGTTGACATACCACATGACTGGATGATTGAAAACACATCAGCTCTCTATCAGTCAAGTATTGGTGTTTATACAAGAACAATTGAACTTGATGCCTCAAAGCACAATGCAATTTATTTTGAAGGCGTTTACATGAATACCACCGTTTATCTTAATGGTCAGAAGGTGATTTTCTGGCCTTATGGCTATTCATCCTTTGAGGCAGATTTGACAAAATTCCAGAAGGACGGAGAGAATGAGCTTCTGGTATTCGTAGAGTACAAGGAGCCTAACACACGTTGGTATTCAGGTGCCGGTATTTTTAGAGATGTCTGGCTTGATGTAAAGGAAAATGTAAGAATAGTAACAAACGGAGTTTACTTCAGCACAATGAAGATGAATGATGGCCGTTACAGAGTAGTTGTAGATACTGAAACTATAGCCTCTCCATCTTCAGAATATAAGGAAGCAAAGATATTACACTATCTCATAGATGCAGAAGGAAATACGGTGGCAACCTCCTCCTCAGTAACACCTCTTTACAGAGAAGCTACGATGAATTCACAGTTCTTCTATGTAAGTGGTGCAAAGCTTTGGACACTTGAAAATCCATATCTCTATCAGCTTATGACTCTGCTTTCATGTGATGGCTGCACAATGGATGTACACTCTCAGAGAGTTGGAATCAGAACAATTGAAGCTGATCCTGACAAAGGCTTTTTCTTGAATGGAGAGCATGTTAAGCTTCATGGCGCATGCCAGCATCATGACCTCGGAGCACTTGGCGCAGCCTTTAATGCAAGTGCGCTCAGAAGACAGTTCAGGGAATTGAAAAAGATGGGAATTAATTCCGTAAGAACCTCTCACAATATGCCTGCAGTCGGCCTTATGGACATTGCAGACGAAATGGGTATCCTTATCGATAGCGAAGGCTTCGATATGTGGGAGCAGAAAAAGACGGAAAATGATTATGGCAATTATTTCCATGACTATTGTGAAAGAGATGTTGAAAGCTGGGTAAGACGTGACCGTAACCATCCTTCAGTAATCATGTGGTCAATCGGTAATGAAATACCTGATACAAATAATGAAGGCTCAGAGGCAATTGCAATCAGACTTCGTGATGCAGTAAGAAGAAATGACTACAGACACAATGCCTATACTACAATCGGTTCAAACTTTGTTGCCTGGGACAATGCACAGAAGAGCTCTGACGAGGTTGAGCTTTCAGGCTATAACTATCTTGAATCGATTTATGAAGAGCATCACAATGTGAAATTCCCACATTGGTGCATTTACGGAAGCGAGACCTCATCAACAGTACAGAGCCGAGGAATTTATCACTTCCCTAAGAGCAACAGGCTTCTCACCTATGAGGATATGCAGTGCTCATGTCTTGATAACTGCTCTACAAACTGGGGAGCAAAGAGTGTTCATAAGGTAGTTACGGATGATAGAGATGCCGAGTATTGTCTTGGACAGTATATCTGGACAGGCTGGGACTACATCGGTGAGCCAACACCATATTTCAGTAAAAATTCCTTCTTTGGTCATATTGATACAGCCGGCTTCTGGAAGGATACAGCATATATTTATAAGGCAGGCTGGGTAAGTGCAAAGGATGATCCTTTTGTGCACTTAAGTCCATATTGGGATTTTAATCCGGGACAGCTTATCGACATAAATGTATTTTCAAATGCACCTAAGGTAGCACTTTTCTTCAATGATAAGCTTATTGGTGAAAAAGAACTTGACCAGCAGCATGATTTGATTTTCTCAGCAACCTGGCAGCTTCCATATGAGGAAGGCGTTTTAAGGGCAGAGGCCTACGATGAAGAAGGCAATGTAATTGCTAAGGATGAAAAGAGAAGCTTTGGAAATCCTGCAAAGCTTGTGCTTACAGCAGAAAGCAACAGTGTATATGCTGATGGTGAGGACTTAATGTTTATTCAGATTTCAGCTGCTGATGAAAATGATGTTGAGGTTGCAAATGCCAGAAACCGAGTTTTTGTTGAGGTAGAAGGATCGGGACGTCTTATCGGCATGGATAATGGTGACAGTACGGATTATGATCAGTACAAGACTAATTCCCGTAAGCTTTTCTCCGGAAAGCTGCTTGCAATTGTAGCACCAACCAAGGAGGCCGGCAAGGTAAAGGTAAAGGTTACCTCCGAGGGACTTCCTGAAGCAGTGCTTGAATTTGAGACAATCCAGGCTTCCCCTCGTGAAGGCATAGCCTGTGATTACAAGGTACCGGTAGAAGAAAAGATAAATGAAGTTCCTGTCAGAAAACTTACAGTTACCTGTGATGGAGACAGAGAGCTCAATGAAAATAATAAGACTGTTCATGTACGTGCTGTAATTGAACCGGCAAATGCAACATATAATGATATTGTATGGAAGGCTTCAACTCTCGAAGGAATTGCCAGCAATTCCGTTAAAATTGAAGCAAACGGTCTTGAGGCAGATATTACTGCACTTGGCGATGGTGAGTTCAGACTTATCTGTTCAGCCTCAAATGGTAAGGACCATTCAGAAATAATGTCTGAGCTTGAGTTTAAAGTAACCGGAATGGGCAGTGCAACGATTGATGCCTTTGATTGTGTACATGGATGTCAGTACAGCACCTGCAATGTTGATGCAATTCTCAGCTTCAGAGGCAGTGTAAACTTTACAAAGGACTACAACATCATAACCTTTGAAAATGTTGATTTTGGTGAATATGGTTCTGATGAGCTTGCAATTTCAATCTTTACCTTCAGAGATTCTGAGCCTGTAGAGATTTGGGATGGTGAGCCTGAAAAGAGTGATTTATTATTCAAGGGAACCTATGCAATTCCATCAATTTACAATGTATTGCAGGAAAATGTATTTAAGCTTTCAAAGAGAATCAGAGGTGTCAGAGGCATAACCTTCAGATTCTTCTCAGGCTTTGTATTCGGTGGCTTTAGAATGATTTACAAAGAAAAGGCCTATGGCGAGCTTCCTGTAACAGAACACAACATGATGAATGGTGATTATTACGAGGAAAGAGAAGACGGTATCTATGCAATTGGAAATAATGTAGATATTGAATTCCTCCACATGAATTTCACAAAGGGAATTTCAGCAATTGAAATTACAGGACGTGGAAATAATCCTGCAAATCCGGTTCATGTTCGTTTCAAGGGCGAAAATGGTGATGTAAATCAGATATGTGAATTTGAAGGCAGCAGTGAAATAGTTACAAAGACCTTCCCACTCGAATCAGTAAAGGGACAGAATAAAGTAAACTTTATTTTCATGCCGGGTTCAAATTTTGACTTTATAAAATTTAGATTTATACCTGAAGAGTAAGAGGTAGCAAAGCGGATATTCGCAATCCGCTTCGCTACTTGCTCATAACCTTAAAGCCACTT
>CAZVBH010000041.1:0-19230 GCA_964625275.1 uncultured Lachnoclostridium sp. | reverse complement strand
AAACCAAAACGCCACCTGCTTTGTGAAGAGCCTCGAAAATAGTAACATCATAGCCTAACTTAGCAAGGTCACCTGCGCAAGTAAGTCCGGCAGGACCTGAACCGACAACGGCAACCTTTTTACCTTTTTTATCAGAAGCTGCAACAGGCTTAATCCCATTTTCTCTTGCCCAGTCAGCAACAAATCTTTCAAGCTTTCCTATAGAAACAGGATCACCCTTTATTCCTCTGATACACTTGCCCTCACATTGAGATTCCTGAGGACATACACGACCGCATACAGCAGGAAGAGCAGAAGCGTCTGAAAGAATTTCATAAGCCTTTTTGAAATTGCCATCCTTAACCTCCTGAATGAAAGCAGGAATGTTAATTGAAACAGGGCAGCCTGCTACACATTTCGCATTTTTACAATTTAAACATCTTGCAGCCTCGGCCATAGCCTCTTCTGCATTATATCCATAACAAACTTCTTCAAAATTGTGAGCTCTTACGGATGGATCCTGCTCACGAACGGGTACCTTCTTCAAAACGTCCATTATTTGTCACCTCCGCAATATCCACAGCCACCATGGTGTGTAGCACCTTCCTTTTCCTCAAGGAACTTACGTCCCTCAACAGTTCTGTAAATGGCAGCTCTTCTCATTGCCTGGTCGAAATCAACCTTGTGACCATCAAACTCAGGACCATCTATACAAGCAAATTTAACTTCATCTCCAACAACAAGACGACATCCACCACACATACCGGTTCCATCAACCATAACCGGATTCATAGAAACGATAGTAGGAATACCAAGCTCTTTAGTTAAGAGACAAACGAATTTCATCATAATCATAGGACCAATTGATACACAAAGGTCATATTTTTTGCCTTCTTCGGTAACAAGCCATCTGAGAACGTCAGTACCCATGCCTTTACGTACATAAGAACCATCATCAGTTGTAAGATAAAGATTACTTACTGCACTCATTTCTTTCTCAAGGATAATTAAATCTTTTGTTTTTGCACCAACGATAACATCACACTCAACACCTTGCTCGTGGAGCCATTTAGCCTGAGGATAAACAGGAGCAGTTCCAAGACCACCTGCTACAAAGACAATTTTTTTAGCTTTTAATTCATCAATTGGGGTATTACAAAGCTCGGAAGGTTTTCCGAGAGGACCAACAAAGTCCTGAAGATAATCACCGGTCTTAAGGGTGGAAAGTCTGAGACTTCCTGCACCGACAATCTGAACAACAATAGTAACTGTTCCCTTCTCTCTGTCATAGTCACAGATAGTTAAAGGGATTCTCTCAGCATCAGAATGAGAGCGGACAATAACAAATTGTCCGGGAAGACATGATTTTGCAACTCTTGGAGCTTCAATATCCATAAGGAAGATATTAGTAGCAAGCTCCTCTGCCTTAACAATCTTAAACATTTAATTTTCTCCTTAAATTTACTAATTCTATGTCAATTTGCTAATAAATTTAAATGAGACGATACACATATAATACGTGTATACAATCTTGATCCCATAAAAAGGCGCACCTAAAAATGCACCAAATATAGTATAGCAGAAAGTTACAGGTTTTACAACAATAAAAAAAATAAATTTCATGTTTCAATTAGTTATATCAGCATTCACTTTTATTGAGGCTTTTAAGGGGAATGTTGATAATTTACTTCTTGACGATAAAGGTCATAAGAATTATTATATGTAAAGAGATTGCTCAGTGATTGAATAAATCTTTTATAATTACTAATTTAAAGAGGTAAAAATTATGAACGAATTAAAGCCTGTAAAAGAGGGTAAGGTACGTGAAATTTATGATAATGGTGACAGCCTTATCATGGTAGCAACTGATCGTATCAGCTGTTTTGATGTTATTCTTAAGAATACAATTACAAAAAAAGGTACTGTACTTACACAGATGTCAAAGTTTTGGTTTGAACTTACAAGTGATCTTGTTCCTAATCATATGATTTCCGTTGATGTGAATGATATGCCTGAATACTTCAGACAGGATAAATTTAATGGCAATTCAATGCTTTGCCGTAAGCTTGAAATGCTGCCTGTTGAGTGCATAGTTCGTGGATATATTACAGGAAGTGGTTGGGCAAGCTATAAGAAAGATGGCACTGTTTGCGGAATTAAGCTTCCGGAAGGACTTAAGGAATCAGATAAACTCCCAGAGCCTATTTATACCCCTTCTACAAAGGCTGAAATCGGTGACCATGATGAAAATATATCATATGAACAGAGTGTAGATTATCTTGAAAAGAGATTTCCAGGCAAGGGTGAAGAGTATGCTTCAAAGCTTCGCGACTTAACAATCGCAATTTATAAAAAGTGTGCAGAATATGCACTTAGTCGTGGAATTATTATTGCTGATACAAAGCTCGAATTTGGCCTTGATGAGGAAGGTAATATTGTCTTAGGCGACGAAATTCTTACACCTGACAGCTCAAGATTCTGGCCGGCAGATGTTTATGAACCAGGACATGGACAGCCATCATTCGATAAGCAGTTTGCACGTGATTGGCTCAAAGCTAATCCTGACAATGATTGGACACTTCCGGATGATATAGCACAGAAGACAATTGATAAATACCTTCAGGGCTATGAACTTATTACAGGAAAGAAATTGAATTAGGACTATTTATGAATATTAAAAAAATGGCGATGGTAGGAAATATCGCCTGTTTATATATTTTAATTTTGCTGATATTAATAATCATTACTAGTACCAGATTTGAAATTTCCAGATTTATTATGGAAAACATTTTTGGTAACCTTGTATTATTTCCTGTTTTTGGGCTGCAGGTTTTGAACCTTGTATTTTTTGTATTGGATATTATGGTTTATAGACAGTCAAAAAGAGGAATGTATATTACATCAGAGCATGCATTAGACAATATGATAACAAAGATTGTATTGATTCCTGCATATTTGATACTGTTTTTTTTAGGTCTTGTTTTTGCAATTACTATTATGATGATTGTTATCTCCTTTTTTATTTTGCTATTTGAGGTAGTGAACATTATCATGACAGGAGTATTTTCAATTGGAATTTATAACAGCCTTTATAATGAAGGGAAAATTTCGTTAAAAAGGAAAATAATATATACCTTATGTTCCTTTATATTTTGCCTTGATGTTGTAATTTCAATTTTAGCATATAGAGACAGCAGGAAAATGCTTGAAAACGGTTGTTAATTATTATCTGATATAAAAGTGTTTTTTTACTTGATTTCAGATCGGCTTTGGTATAAAAAATATGCCAAAGCCAAATTTTTTAGGAGGAAGGATACTATGCTGACACTTGACAAATTTGAAGAAGCTTCAGAAAAGGTTAAAGAGGTTACTACGGAAACCAAGCTGGTATATAGTGCATATTTAAGCGAGCAGACTGGAAATAAGGTTTATCTCAAGCCTGAAAATATGCAGTTTACCGGAGCATATAAGGTTAGAGGAGCTTATTACAAAATAAGTACCTTAAGTGAGGAAGAAAGAAGTAAGGGGCTTATTACCGCTTCGGCCGGTAATCATGCCCAGGGCGTGGCGTATGCTGCAAAATGTTATGGCTGTAAGGCTGTAATTGTAATGCCAACAACAACACCACTTATTAAAGTAAATCGTACAAAGAGCTATGGCGCTGAGGTTGTACTTTATGGTGATGTTTATGATGAGGCAGCTGGAAAAGCAATGGAACTTGCTAAAGAAAATGGTTATACTTTCATACATCCATTTGACGATACTGCAGTTGCAACAGGACAAGGAACTATTGCAATGGAAATATTCAAGGAATTGCCATTGGTAGAATATATTTTAGTACCTATTGGAGGAGGCGGACTTGCAACAGGTGTTTCAACTCTGGCAAAGCTTCTAAATCCTAAAATTAAGGTAATTGGCGTTGAACCTGCCGGTGCTGCCTGCATGAAAGCTTCACTTGCTGCTGATAAAGTAGTTACACTTCCTACCGCCAACACGATAGCTGATGGAACTGCCGTAAAGACACCCGGCTCAAAGATTTTCCCATATATTAAAGAAAATCTTGATGAAATAATAACAGTAGAAGACGATGAACTTGTTGTCGCTTTCCTTGATATGGTGGAAAATCATAAAATGGTAGTTGAAAACTCAGGACTCCTTACAGTGGCTGCATTAAAGCATCTGGGAGTAAAAGATAAGAGAGTGGTTTCAATTCTCAGTGGTGGAAATATGGATGTAATAACAATGTCATCCGTAGTACAGCAAGGACTTATTTTCAGAGACAGAATATTTACTGTTTCTGTTTTGCTGCCTGATAAACCAGGTGAACTTTCAAAAGTGGCTGATACAATTGCTAAAGAACAGGGTAACGTAATCAAGCTGGAGCACAACCAGTTTATTTCTACAAACAGAAATGTTGAAGTGGAATTAAGAATCACACTTGAATGCTTCGGAACAGAGCACAAAAAACAAATCATGACAGCTCTCGAAAAGAAAAACTACAAGCCAAAGCTCGTAAGAACCAACCTCTAGAGAGTTGTGTCGCCGTAAATGTTTAATAAAAACTACCGTAGAACAACTGGGGACACAGCATAAATATTTTGACAAAGTACTGTAGAACAACTGGGGACACAGCATAAATATTTTAACAAAGTACTGTAGAACAACTGGGGACACAATCGTTTTTTCGGTCGTAAGACCGGAAAATAAGTTGTGTCGCCGTACCTTGTTCCCTCTGTTAATGCTTTAATAAATACTAAATGGCTGTGTCGCCGTACCTTGTTCCCACAGTAAATATTTAATAAAAACTACTGTAGAACAACTGGGGACACAATCGTTTTTTCGGTCGTAAGACCGGAAAATAAGTTGTGTCGCCGTACCTTGTTCCCTCAGTACCCACTTTAATAAACACTGGAGAAAAAATGAATCCTAGAAAAATTATATTTATTGTGCTCTCCCTCATTTGGATGTTCTGCATCTTCTCTTTCTCCTCACAGGAAGCAGATGACTCTACCGAGCTAAGTAATGATGCCGGTAAAATGGTAGGAGAAATATTTGTTCCGGATTTTGATACCTGGGACGTAGAAAAACAGGACGAATTTGCAAAATCCATAGATCATCCTGTAAGAAAAACAGCTCATGCAAGTGAGTATGCTTTATTGGCTTTACTGCTGTCAGGAATCTTTGTGGATTTTAATAGAATTAAAAGCAAGTATAGAGATAAGTATGAGAAAAAAGAATCAACTTCATCAGACACGGCAGCTTGTAATAGAAAATTGGATTCTGAATTCGATAATTCTGAAAGGATAATTAGAGTAAATCATAATACTGAAACTGCCGGAATAAAAACTTATCTTAGAAAAGGACTTTTAGCACAGCTTGCTCTTTGCTTACTCTTAGCTGCCCTTTACGCTTCCACCGATGAATTTCATCAGCTGTTTGTAGAAGGCAGAGCAGGAAGGGTTACTGATGTCCTTATTGACAGTGGAGGAGCATTGACGGCACTCATAATCTTGTTTGTTTTGTTAAATTTGGTTAAAATTAACAAAGAAGCAAAAAAAACTATTTGAAAATTGTAAAAAGTTACAATGTTCATATTGACTTTTTAAGAAAAAAGTGGTTAAATAGAATCAGACATAATGATGTTGATTTGAGTGTCCTCTTATTTTTTAAAATTTTTTTACTCTCTTTTTTTACAAGGGCTCGTTGCTTGGCAACGGGCTCATTGTATGTATAAAAACATTCTATGTGCTTATCAATATCAAGATTAACCCTGCAAACTCATTAGAAAGCTTAAACATTAACTCTAAATCCACTTCAGATATGCTTAAATCCCCTCTTTAATTTTAATACTTAATGTGCTATAATAAACTTGCTATATATGTGTATGGGAGACGATAAATCCTTAACCTTTTTAACCTGGTTAATGGGCTGGGATTATAATATAAAAGTGTACTAAAGAGGAATTTAAATGTTTAACACACCTAAAGAAACAACTACAGCAATTCTTTCCGGTGCAAGTCCGAGAATAAATGCTAAATTATCTAAAATTGTCATCAAAGGCATTTTGGCTGGAATCTTTATTGCAATTGGAGCTTCGGCAAGCTCTGCGGCAACCTACGGCATTTCCAATACCGGTCTGGCTAAGACACTTGCCGGCGTGGTCTTTGCCGTCGGACTTATTATGGTCATTTTTATGGGAGCTGAGCTCTTTACGGGTGACTGTCTTTTAACTATGTCATGTTTTAACAGACGCGATAAAATATCTAAATTAATCAGACTTCTTATAATTGTATATATATCCAATCTTATTGGCTCTTTGCTTGTTGTCTTTCTTGTTTATTATAGTGGACAGCTTGACATGGGCTCAAACATGCTTGCAGCCTCAACCATAAAAACAGCAATGGGAAAAGTAACAAAATCACCACTTGCCTGTATTACCTCAGGTATTATGTGTAACGTGATTGTTTGTGCAGCAGTAGTTTTAGCTGGAGCTGCCAAGGAAGCAGCCGGTAAGATACTTGCGGTATTTTTTGCGATTTTCGCATTTGTAATCTCAGGCTATGAGCACTGCGTTGCAAATATGTATTATATACCTGCCGGAATTTTGGCGAAAACAAATGAGGCCTATCGTGCGGCAGCTTCAGCAGCTTACGGATATACAGCTGCTGATTTTGAAAAGCTTTCACTCAAAGGCTTTTTTATATCAAATCTTCTCCCTGTTACAATTGGCAACATAATCGGAGGAGTAGTATTTATAGCATTACCACTATATTATGTTTATATAGCAGGTGGTAATGATTAATTATGTTTTCAAGACTTTTTTACGATAAAAATAAAGTAGACAAATCAAAGCTTCTATTTTCAAATATGGATTTAAAAATACTTTTAATTCCATTGATAATAGAGCAGATATTAAACCAGCTCATGGGTGTAATCGACACCATGATGGTAAGCCGAGTTGGAAGTGCTGAAATATCAGCAGTTTCTAATGTAGATTCAATTAATCTTCTGGTAATTCAGGTCTTTAGTGCTTTGGCTACCGGAGCAGTAATTATTTGTTCCCAGTATTTGGGACGTAATGATAGAGAAAATTCCAATAAAACTGCAGGTCAGGTGGTGCTGACGGTATTTACAATATCTTTCACCTTTACAATTTTGTGCCTGATTTTTTGCAAGCCATTGCTCTCACTTATTTATGGACACGTAGAGCAGGCCGTAATGGATGCATCTGTAACCTATTTCTTTATTACAGCAATGTCATTTCCATTTCTAGCTCTCTTTAGTGCCGGCTCAGCCTTTTTTAGAGCAGGTGGTAATGCGAAATTTCCGATGAAAATTTCGGTTATTTCAAATTGCGTAAACATTGTTGGTAATGCAATTTTGATTTTTGGCTTCAATATGGGTGTGGCCGGAGCTGCCATTTCTACACTGTTTTCAAGAATCCTCTGTATGGTTGTTATTTTCATCTATCTTAGAAAGCCATATCAGATAATTGTTGTAAGAAACTGTCTTAAAATCAAACCGGATTTTAAGCTGATAGCGACAATTTTAGCGATAGGTATTCCGTCAGGAATTGAAAATGGAATGTTTCAATTTGGTAAATTGGCAATTCAGTCATCCGTAGCCACTTTGTCTACCAATGAAATGGCTGCTCAGGCAATGACTGTAATGCTCGAAGCGCTTACAGGCATGGTCGGAATGGGTATCGGTATTGGAATGATGACTGTAGTAGGCCAGTCAATAGGTGCAGGTCGAATTGAGGAAGCAAAGTATTATATCTGTAAGTTATCCGTTCTTGCAGAAATTGGAGTCACGCTTACGAGTCTTTTAATATTTGCACTTACTCCACTGATTACCTATTTAGGTGGGATGAATGATGAAAGTGCTTCTCTTTGCTTTAAGCTCATGATATTTATCACAATAGCCAAACCGATTGTATGGACTCTGGCTTTTGTACCGGCTTATGGCCTCAGGGCAGCAGGAGATGTCAGATTTACAATGATTGCTTCGGCAATAATTATGTGGTGTCTCAGAGTCGCGCTCTGTATTTATCTCATAAGAGTTAGAGGCTTTGGACCAATTGCAGTATGGATAGCAATGATATCAGACTGGACAGTCAGGGGGATTGTCATGTCAATCAGATATCATAGTGGTCGTTGGACTACCAAGAAGGTTATCTAACCTGAGCAAAAGTAGTATTAATATTAATTTGCAATCAGTGAAAATGCTTGTAAATTGATTTTGATAAGAAAAGTAATAGAAAATTTGAGGGGGTGTACTGTATGGGGGATACAGAATTAAAAATCAAATATGAGCATATCAGATATGCTTGGATTATTTATACCTGTATTACACTTATATTGTGTGTGTTTACATTTAAGCTGAGCTGGTCAATACTGGTTTTCTTATGGCTGATTGTTTCAGAATTGGGAGTTACTTTTTTGGTAAACTATCTTAATCATACGGAACAAAGACTAAGTGCCCAGGCAAAAGCAGCTAAAAAAGCAGAAAAATCCAAAACTGATTTCCTTGCGAACATGAGCCACGAAATCAGAACGCCTATGAATGCAATTGTAGGTATGTGTGAGCTCACACTTCGAGAACCTGACATAAGTAAAAATGTCAGGGAAAACTGCTACAATATCAAATCCTCAGGAGCGAGCCTGCTTTCAATTGTCAATGATATTTTAGACTTTTCTAAGATAGAATCCGGAAAGATGGAAATTATCAATGATGAGTTTAATATCGCAATGACTTTAAATGATGTTGTCAATATGTCAATGGCACGAAAAGGCAGCAAGGAGCTTGAAATGCTCGTTCAGGTTGATACGGATATTCCAAAGGGACTTGTTGGAGATGAATTGCGTATAAGGCAGATAATCATAAATCTTATGACCAATGCCATTAAATATACAAGGGAAGGCTCTGTCACATTAAAGGTATCAAAGTCCATACAGGACTACGGAATTAATCTCAATATATCTGTAATTGATACAGGTATTGGAATTTCTGAAGAAAATCTTGAGAAGCTGTTTACCAGCTTCCAACAGGTTGATACCCGAAAGAATAGGGCAGTTGAAGGTACAGGACTCGGACTTGCAATTTCAAAGAAGCTTGTCACAAGCATGGGTGGTTTTATAAATGTTAATTCGAAGCTTGGCAAAGGCTCGGAATTCAAGGTAACATTGCCACTCGAGGTTAAAAATTCTAAGCCCTTCATTACTGTAAAAGAGCCGGAAAAGCTTCATGTGATTTCTTATTTTAATCCTGCTAAATTTACTGACAGGAGCATTGCGGAAAATCATGAGGATGTAATTAAAGATTTTGCAAATCGACTCAATATCGATTTCTACAATTTTGAAGATTTTGATACCTTCAGTGCCGTAGTTGTTGAAAATATTCAAAAGCTTACTCATTGCTTTATCGGCAAAGAAGAGTATCTCGAAAATCGTACATATTTCAACGAACTTGCCAATAGAGTAAATGTAATTCTTATTCAGGATAAGAATAATTCAATTGAACCACCAAACAAGATAAGATGCATTTACAAGCCTTTCTACGCTTTGTCAGCTGCCTCGGTTCTTAATAATGAATCAATTATTGAATTTGGCGATACAGTTAAGGCAGGCACGAGATTCATCGCACCAAAGGCAAAAATACTTATTGTAGATGATAACGAAATTAACAGAGAGGTTTCGGCAGGTCTGTTAAAGCCTTATAAGATGCAGATAGTAACCGCAGACAGTGGTAAAGCTGCAATTCAGGCTCTTAAGAGCAAGGATTTTGACCTTGTATTTATGGACCACATGATGCCTGAGATGGATGGTGTTGAATGTACAAAAATCATTCGAGAAATGGATGATAAATACTATAAAAAGGTTCCAATTATCGCCCTTACGGCCAATGCAGTTAATGGTGTAAAGGAAATGTTTATAAGATCCGGCTTCAATGATTTTATGGCAAAGCCTATTGAGCTTGCTGTACTGGACAGAATGGTTAAAAATTGGCTTCCGGACAAATTGCTTCAAAAGCCTGGAACTGAAGAGCCAAAGCCTGCTGTAAAGCAAAAGCAAAAGCCGGAAATAATGGAGTGCCACTATTTCTCACCTGAACATGGACTTTACTATACAGGTGGTAATGAAGAAACTTATCTCGAAATGCTTGGCATTTTTGTGAGAAGTGGTAAAGAAAAGATTGATAGAATTTCAGAATTATTTGCCAAAAAGGACTGGAAAAATTATACAATAGAGGTTCATGCCTTGAAGAGCTCTTCCTTGAGCCTTGGCGCAGACAGTCTTTCTGAGCTTGCAAAGAAGATGGAAATGGCAGGCAAGGCAAGAGACTACATGACAATCAGTAATTCTGAAAAAGCTTTAATAGAGCTTTATAAAAATGTAATAAACGAATGTGCAGAATATTTGCGATATATCTCCGGTGATGACAATGAGGAGGAAGAAATTGAGATGTCCTTTAAATTGGAAATCGAAGAGTCTATGCTTCAATTCTATATTGATGATATAATCGCAGCCTGTGATCTTTATGACCTGGATGAAATTGTAAGAATTTGTCAGGAGGCATCTATGTTCTCCTTTAATGGCAGGTCATTAAAGAAGAGCTTTGAAACCATAATTAAATATGCCGAGGATTTTGAATATGAAAAGGCAAGAGCTGCGGCAGAAAATCTGATTTCAACAATTCAGGGACAGGAGGCTGCATATGTATAAAAAAGGAATAGGTATAACCACCGACTGTATATGTGACCTTCCGTTGGGAATACTTGAAGAATACAATATTGACATGATTTACTTTCATGTTGCTACTGAAAATGGCCTTTTCCTTGACAGAGAAGAGATTACAGCAGATAATGTATTTGAACACATGGATAATGGAGGCCTTAGAGCTGAAGCTCAGGATCCGACTGTTCAGGAATACAAGGAATTTTTTGAAGAAAAGCTTAAGGAATATGAAACAATTATTCATGTTTCAGTAAGCTCAAAGGTTGGAAAGGCTTATTCACGTGCTGGACAGGCACTTGAAAAGCTAGGTAATGCAGGACACAGAGTAAAGCTTTTTGACTCTATGCAGATTTCAACAGGAATTGGCCTTTTGGCACTTCGTGCGGCAGAAATGAGAAAAGCAGGTATGGAGGCATCAAACATTTTTAAGGAATTGGAGATTGCAAGAAAAAAAGTCTCAGTTTCCTTTATGCTGACAGATGCACTATATCTTTATCTCAATGATAAAGTAAAGCTCAGAACGGTTAAGTGGGTTTCACTTTTCAAAATCAGGCCGGTGCTTAAGGTTAAGGACGGATGTGTCAAAGTCTCGAGAATTTATATTGGAAATTATGCAGGCTGCACCAGACGATATGTGAAAAGTGTCTTGAAAAAAATTGACTCGATAGATAAGACACGTATTTTTATAACGAATTCAAAGTGTAATCTGACTGCACTTGCCTTGGCAAAGAAGGAAGTAAAGTACCGCGGAGAATTTAAACAGGTTATCATAAATAAAACTTCGGGCTCACTGGCAAGTGAGATTGGACCTAATTCGTTTGGTATATTGTTTATAAGAAAGTAAACATACAGTTGAGGGGGTATTATGGAACATATATTGGTGGTTGACGATAACAAAGTAAATCTTGTTTCGGCAAAAAATGTTCTAACTGGTCGTTACAAGGTTACTGCCGTTACGCAGGGGGCACAGGCACTCAAATTTTTGGAAAACAATACGGTTGATCTTATTCTTTTGGATAAGAATATGCCTGAAATGGACGGAATGGAGGTCTTACAGCATCTAAAGGAAAATGCTTCAACAGCAGAGCTTCCTGTTGTATTTCTTACCTCTGAAAATGATTCACTTACTGAGGCAAAATGTATCGAAGAGGGCGCCGTTGATTTTATACCAAAGCCGTTTGTGCCTAATGTAATGCTTACAAGAATAGCAAGAATAATTGAGCAGGAAAGCTTTAAAAGGGTACTGGCCAAAAAGCTTGAGGAAAAGACGCTTGAGGCTTCTGACATGAAAAGTAAATCCTATAAGGATGCACTTACCGATTTATGGAATCGTGCCTATACTGAAGAAGCTGTCAACGAGCTTATAGCCGAAGATGTACCGGGTGCATTTTTCATGATGGACATGGATAACTTTAAGGCTATAAACGATAACTATGGACACATTGCCGGTGACCAGGTTTTAAAAATGTTTGCAGATACTCTTAGAGAGCATTTTGGCAAAGAGGATATCATTTGTCGTATAGGTGGAGATGAGTTTGTTGCATTTGTACCCGGCAATAAAAGCAAAGAAGAGCTCGGCAATATTGCTTCAGATATTATTTCAGACATCGTTTACAAGTTAAAGGAATTGAAGTTTGATACCAACACCTCAGTTTCCATTGGAATCACTCAGACTCCTGATGATGGCGAATGCTTTGAGGAGCTTTACAATGCAGCAGATAAATCACTTTATTATGTAAAGCAGAATGGAAAGAATTCCTTCCATTTCTATTCAGAGAATCATGCCAATGAGCAGGCTCGTGCATCAAGACTGATAGACCTTAGTTATATTAAAGAAATTATGAGTCGTTCAGATCCTGATAAGGGAGCTTATCTGATGGACTTTGAAAGCTTTAGACATGTTTACAATTTTATCAGAAGATTTGTAGAACGAAATAATCATGAGGTTCAGACAATTCTCTTTACACTGATAGAAAAAGCCGGAGCACCTGAAAGCACTGATGAAATGGAATTAGCGCTCGATATGCTTGATCAGGCAATATTTACCTCATTGAGAAGAATGGACGTATCTACCAGATATTCTTCAAGACAGGTTATTGTAATTCTTTTGGATACAAATTCAGATAATGCTGACATTGTTGCAGGCAGAATTATGGAAGCCTTCAAAAAGCTTTATTTGGGTGATTTAATATATCTGGAATATGAGATGGTGCCACTTGAGGGCAGGGATTCTTAAATATGAAGGCATAATTCATAAAAAACCTTGAAGCTTAAAATTTATTAATGCTATAATTGCATATGTTATATTACTTAAAGTAAACATAGGCTTATGAATTAAGTATGCATATCCTTTAAGTAAAAAATATATGCTTGAAGTAAATTTATATGAAAGAAGAGGACAAAATATGAACATTGTTTGTTTAGACCTTGAAGGAGTTTTAGTACCGGAGATTTGGATTGCATTCGCCAAGGCAAGTGGAATACCGGAACTCAAAAGAACAACTCGTGATGAGCCTGACTATGACAAGCTTATGAAATGGAGACTTGGCATTCTTAAGGAGCATGGACTTGGCCTAAAGGAAATCCAGGAGACAATTGCGAAAATTGATCCACTTCCTGGTGCAAAAAAGTTTCTTGATGAATTACGTAGCATTACTCAGGTAATTATTATCAGCGATACTTTTGCACAGTTTGCAACACCTCTTATGGAAAAGCTCGGATGGCCAACAATCTTCTGTAATTCACTTGAAGTTGCAGAAAATGGAGAAATTACAGGCTTTAAGATGAGATGTGAGCAGTCAAAGCTTACAACAGTTAAGGCATTACAGTCAATCGGTTATGAAACAATAGCCAGTGGAGACAGCTATAATGACCTTGGAATGATACTTGCAAGCAAGGCAGGCTTCCTTTTTAGAAGCACTGAGAAAATCAAGGCAGATTATCCTGAGCTTGGAGCTTATGAAGAATATGATGAGCTTTTAGAAGCAATAAAGAAAGCATTATAAAAAAATGGGCATCGGTGAGCACCGATGCCCTTTTTAATAAAACAAATTAGCACTCACCTCTTGACAGTGCTAACAATTAGTGGTATGCTTATCACAAATTGAAGCTAATCCTTTGATTTTAAGTACATTTAGTGGGTTAAGTCCACAGAAAAGAGGCAGTTATGAACATTAATAAGTTTACGCAGAAATCAATTGAAGCAATTCAGACCTGTGAGAAGCTTGGCTATGAGTATTCATCTCCTGAAATGGACCAACAGCATTTACTCATGGCACTGATTTCGATAGATGACAGCCTGATTGCAAAATTGATAGAGAAAATGGATATGAACCTTATGGAATTTACGAAGAGGGTTAAACAGTCACTTTCTAAGCTTCCAAAGGTTTCAGGCAATTCAAACATGGGCGTAAGTATGTCTCTTAACAAGGTTCTTTTAATGGCAGAGGATGAAGCTAAAGCCATGGGAGATACCTATGTATCGGTAGAGCATATTATGCTTTCGTTAATTGCAAACCCTAATAGTGAGATTAAGGAAATATTCAGAGAATACGGACTGACAAGAGAAAGATTTTTAAAGGCGCTTGCTGATGTCAGAGGTGATAAAAAAGTAGAAACGGATAATCCGGAAGCAACTTATGATACATTAAGCAAGTATGCAATAAATCTTGTTGAACGTGCAAAGGATCAAAAGCTGGATCCTGTTATTGGACGAGATAGTGAAATAAGAAATGTTGTAAGAATACTTTCAAGAAAGACTAAAAATAATCCGGTCCTTATCGGTGAACCCGGCGTCGGCAAGACGGCAGTTGTTGAAGGCCTTGCTCAGCGTATTGTCAGAGGTGATGTGCCTGAGACACTTAAGAACAAACAGCTTTATTCCCTTGATATGGGCGCACTTGTAGCCGGAGCAAAATACCGAGGTGAATTTGAGGAAAGACTTAAGGCTGTGCTTGATGAAGTAAAGAAGAGTGAAGGTAACATAATCCTCTTTATAGATGAACTTCATACAATAGTCGGTGCAGGAAAGACGGATGGCGCGATGGATGCCGGCAATATGCTCAAGCCAATGCTTGCAAGAGGCGAGCTTCACTGTATAGGTGCAACTACTTTGGATGAGTATCGTAAGTATATTGAAAAGGATGCTGCACTTGAACGTCGTTTCCAGCCGGTACTTGTAGAAGAACCAACCGTTGAAGACACAATATCAATTCTTCGTGGACTCGAAGAGCGTTATGAAGTATTCCATGGTGTAAAAATAACGGACTCAGCTCTTGTGGCAGCGGCAACACTCTCCAACAGATATATAACTGACAGATTCTTACCTGATAAAGCGATTGACCTGGTGGATGAAGCCTGTGCAATGATAAAGACAGAGCTGGATTCAATGCCTGCAGAGCTTGATGAAATGCAACGAAAGATAATGCAGCTTGAAATTGAAGAGGCCGCACTGAAAAAAGAAGAGGATGACTCCTTAAGTCGTGACCGACTCGAAAATCTTCAAAAAGAGCTTGCTACTCTAAAAGATGAGTTCGGTGTGAAAAAGGCACAGTGGGACAATGAGAAAAATGCAGTTGACTGCCTTGTAAAGCTTCGTGAAGAAAGAGATGATATTAATAAGCAGATTCAGAAAGCACAGCAGGAATATGATTTAAATAAAGCTGCAGAGCTGCAATATGGTCAACTTCCTGCAATTCAGAAGCAGATAGAACAGGAAGAAGAAGCTGTTAAGAAAAGAGAAATGTCACTTGTTCATGAAAGTGTTACAGAGGATGAAATTGCCAAAATCGTATCAAGATGGACGGGTATTCCTGTCGCAAAGCTGAATGAAAGCGAGAGAAAGAAAACTCTTAATCTTGCAGATACTCTTCACGAAAGAGTAATCGGTCAGGACGAAGCAGTAACGAAGGTTTCTGAGGCAATTATCCGTAGTAAGGCAGGTATAAAAGATCCATCAAGACCTGTAGGCTCATTCCTATTCATGGGACCAACCGGTGTAGGTAAGACAGAACTCGCAAAAGCACTTGCAAAGAATCTTTTTGATGATGAAACCAATATTGTCAGACTTGATATGAGTGAGTACATGGAAAAGCATTCTGTAGCAAGACTGATTGGAGCGCCTCCGGGATATGTAGGCTATGATGAAGGCGGACAGCTTACGGAAGCTGTAAGAAGAAAGCCTTATTCAGTAGTTCTTTTTGATGAAATCGAAAAAGCTCATCCTGATGTATTTAACACACTTTTACAGGTGCTTGATGATGGTCGAATCACTGACTCAAAGGGCAGAACCGTAGATTTCAAGAACACAATAATAATTCTTACCTCTAACCTTGGTTCACAATATCTGCTGGAAGGAATAGATGCAGATGGCAATATCACTGAGGAGGCAAGAAAGGCAGTAAATAATGAGCTAAGAATGCATTTCAGACCGGAATTCCTTAACCGACTTGATGAAACAATCATGTTCAAGCCACTTACAAAGGAAAATATAGGTAATATTGTTACTCTGATAATTGATGACCTCAACAGACGACTCGAGGACAGACAGCTTAAGCTGGTAATGTCAGAGGCAGCAAAGAATCAATCAATCGAAGCTGGTTATGATCCTGTATTTGGTGCAAGACCGCTTAAAAGATATATACAGCAGACTGTGGAAACAGTAGCTGCAAAATGTATTCTTTCAGGAAATGTAAATGCCGGTGATACACTTTATCTGGACTATGAAGATGGCAAATTTAAATGTACTGCCCAAAGTGTATAGTATAACCTTAGCCACGAAAGTGGCATTAAGGTTCAACCTCCTTCATGAAAATCGTATAATTATTGAATATAATTATACGATTTTCTACATGCAAAACTGATAGAAAAATAAAGCTACATCTGCTAAAATGTTAGTAGGTGTAGCTTTTTTTGAAGGGTTTATAACACCTTAATTAAAATAAAATAGTATGTATATATACTGGAAAAGAGGAAAGCATGTTCAAAAAAATAACTGCTGCAGTTTTAACAGCAGCAATGTGTATTTCAATGTTTGCAGCATGTGGCAGCAACAGTACTGAAAATTCAACAACTTCAACTTCAAATTCGGAGACAAACTCCACCAATACAGACAGCTCAACTGCTGCTACCGGCACAGGTACAGGAATTTGGGCTGATTATCAGGTGGATACTACCAACAATCTTTCAAATCCAAATGCAACAGAAAAAACCTGTGCAATATATAACTGGCTTTGTTCAATTCAAGGTCAGTACATTGTAGCAGGACTGCAGGAAAAATGTGCAGATACAGACAGCGCAGAATTTACATGGCTCAAGCAGACAACAGAGCAGCTCCCAGCACTTCGTGGTCTCGATTTTATAAATGGAGATTATGAAGGCGTAGTTAGAAGAGCAACAACCTGGTCAAATTTAAACAGCCTTATCTCAATTTGCTGGCATATGGGAATTCCGGGAGATGTTGATGGCGGTTATAACAGCTCACAGGACACTTATGACGGACTTCTTGAAGCACTTAATGATCCAACAAGTGAAGGCTATGCTCAGATAGTTGAAGATATGGATAAAGCAGTTCCTTATCTCCAGGAGCTTCAGGATAATAATGTAGTTGTACTTTGGAGACCATTCCATGAATTTGATGGAAAGTGGTTCTGGTGGGGCAAAGATGGTGCAGAAGCATTCGTAAAGCTTTGGCAGCTTATGTATGACAGATATACCAACGAATATGGCCTTAATAACCTGATTTGGGTACTCGGATATGCCGGAAATTCATCACCTGGTTCAACCACATGGTATCCTGGTGATGAGTATGTTGATATAATCGGAGCTGATTCTTATTCTGATTATGCTGCAGATAATGGTTATTCAGCAATGTATGAAGAGCTTACAACAGGACTTGCAGACAGCAATAAACCAGCAGCACTTCATGAATGTGGTAAGCTTCCTTCAATATCCTCACTTCAGCAGGATGATATTGAATGGCTGTGGTTCCTCGTATGGCATTCAAACTATATTGAAAATGAAGACGTTAATAGCATTGCAAGTGTTGTAGCAGTATTTAACAGTGAATATGTACTTACTCTTGAAGAAATGCCCGATTTTGATTCAATGCTGGGTATTGAATAATGGCTAATATTTTACTGACCGGTGCGAGTGGAGACATAGGCCTTGAGACAGCCAGGCTGTTCGCCGCAAATGGACACAATCTCGCATTGGTCGGCTTTAAAAATTATAAACAGTTAAAAGAAGAAGCTGAAGGACTTACCAAAAAGTATAAAATCAACTGCTGCTGCTTTGAATGTGATGTGGCTAATCCTGATGCAGTAAAAGCTGTAGTCAGTGATACCCTAAAAGCATTTGGAAGCATAGAACTTCTTATTAATAATGCAGGAATGTCAGTTGTAGGACTTGACCAGGATTTAGCACCTAAAGAATGGCTTAGACTTTGTGAAGTAAATCTTTCATCTGTAATGTATTTTTGTAGGAATGTGGTCCCTTATATGCTAAGAGAGCATAAGGGAAGAATAATCAATATTTCTTCCATGTGGGGCAGTCGTGGAGCCTCCTGTGAAGCAGCTTATTCTGCAACAAAGGGAGGAATTGATTCCTATACCAAAGCTCTTGGAAAGGAGCTTGCACCAAGCAAAATACCTGTTAATGCAATAGCTCTTGGAGCAATTGATACAAAAATGAATGCGCATCTCTCAAAAGAAGAAAAAGCTGCGCTTGAGGAAGAAATTCCATTTGGACGTATGGGTTCACCAAAAGAAGCTGCGGAAATGATATATTTGGTTTCTAAGGCGCCAAAATATCTTACGGCACAGGTAATTGGCTTCGATGGTGGCTACTAAAATCCTATAGTGAAATGTAACAGTTTTTAAGACTGTTTTTTGGGCAAAATGACAAATTCCAGGAAATTTAAAAATTTCTTATGCAATTTCACCAAAATATTGGCTTCGATTTTAGTTATTTAAGATATAGCCTTTTTTAAAAAAATCATATAAAATAACTTACAAGTGATGTGCTTATGCACTCAGAGAAATAATTAGGAGGCTGACAATGGCTAGTTTAAAATTACAAAATATCAATAAGACATATCCTAACGGATTCGTAGCAGTTAAGGAATTTAATCTTGATATCAAAGACAAAGAATTCATTATCTTCGTAGGACCTTCAGGTTGTGGAAAGTCAACAACACTTCGTATGATCGCAGGACTTGAGGAAATTACAAGTGGTGAGCTTTACATTGGAGACAAGCTCATGAATGATGTAGAACCAAAAGACAGAGATATCGCAATGGTATTCCAGAACTACGCTCTTTATCCTCATATGTCTGTTTATGACAATATGGCATTTGGTCTTAAGTTAAGAAAGGTTCCTAAGGATCAGATTGAAAAGCTCGTTAACGAAGCAGCTAAGATTCTTGGTATTGAGCCACTCCTTGATCGTAAGCCAAAGGCTCTTTCCGGTGGTCAGAGACAGCGTGTTGCCATGGGTCGTGCAATCGTTCGTAATCCTA
>CAZVBH010000040.1:0-19250 GCA_964625275.1 uncultured Lachnoclostridium sp. | reverse complement strand
GTAATCATCCAAATGGTTTTACTCAGGAAAATATTAAGACCTTTTCTAAGCAGCTTACTGAGCTTGGTTTTGACTATGATTGGTCTAAAATGGTTGCTACATCTGATCCTGAATATTATAAATGGACTCAGTGGATTTTTAAGCAGCTTTATCTTGACGGCTATGCTCAGTATATTGACATGCCTGTCAACTGGTGTGAAGAGCTTGGAACAGTTCTTTCAAATGATGAGGTTATTGACGGAAAGTCGGAGCGTGGAGGCTATCCTGTTATTCGTAAAAATATGAAGCAGTGGGTTATTAATCAGCCTGCTTTTGCTGAAAAGCTTCTTGAAGGCTTGGACGAGATTGACTGGCCTGAGTCTACAAAGCTTATGCAGAAGAACTGGATTGGTAAGTCTACCGGTGTTGAGGTTAAGTTTGAAATTGTAGGTGGTGGTGAGTTCTCTATCTTTACTACATGTATTGAGACAATTTACGGTATTACCTTTATGGTACTTGCTCCGGATGGTGAAATTGTTAAGAGCTTAATGCCTCGTATTCAGAATAAAGAAGAAGTTCAGGCTTATATTAATGAAACTCTAAAAAAGAATGATATGGACAGAACTGAGCTTAATAAAACTAAGTCAGGTTGTGAATTAAAGGGCGTTACCTGCATAAATCCGGTAAATGGCAAGGAAGTTAGAATGTTTATTGGTGACTTCGTTCTTGCAAGCTATGGTACCGGTGCTGTTATGGCTGTTCCTAGTCATGATCAGCGAGATTTTGAATATGCAATTGCTCATAATATTGATATGATTCAGGTAATTGACGGTGATGCTTCACTTGGTCATGTTGACGTATCTGAAAAAGCGTTTGAGAAGCATGATTATCTTGGAAAAGGCTATAAGCTCATAAATTCTGAAGAATTTAATGGACTTACTGTAGAAGAGGCTAAGGAAGCAATTACTTCTAAGCTTGAAAAACAGGGCGTTGCTAAGAGAACCATTAACTATAGGTTTAGAGAATGGATTTTTGCAAGACAGCGTTATTGGGGCGAGCCTGTTCCTGTTGTACATACAGACGATGGAAAGGTTTATGTGCTTCCGGATGATGAGCTCCCACTTGTTCTTCCTGAATTGGAAAATTATAAAGGTGAAAATGGAAAAGCACCTCTTGAAAATGCTAAAGAATGGAAGCAGTACGATAAAAATGGCATTAAGGGTACAAGAGAAACCTCTACAATGCCTGGTAGTGCCGGTTCAAGCTGGTATTATCTACGTTATATTGATCCACATAATGATAAAGAGTTCGCTAATCAGGAGCTTTTGAAGCACTGGATGCCTGTTGACCTTTATATTGGTGGACCTGAACATGCAGTTGGTCATCTTATGTATTCAAGAATATGGAACCGTTATCTCTATGATAAGGGACTTGCCCCAACAAAGGAGCCATTTAAGAAGCTTGTTCATCAAGGCATGATTCTTGGTGCGAATGGTATCAAGATGGGCAAGAGATATCCTGAATTTGTTGTAAATCCAAGTGATATAGTTCGTGATTATGGCGCAGACACACTCAGACTCTATGAAATGTTCATGGGACCTCTTGAAGTATCTAAGCCATGGAGTAACTCAGGTGTTGAGGGCGCAAGAAAATTCCTTAATCGTGTTTGGAATTTCTTTACTAATCCGGAAAATCTAGTGGATGGTGAAGTAAATGAGCTTGAAAAGGTATATCATCAGACCGTCAAAAAGGTAACTGATGACTATGAAAAGCTTGCATTTAATACAGCAATCGCCCAGATGATGATTTTCGTAAATGCTGTTTATAAAGCAGGTAAGTGTCCAAAGGCTTATGCAGAAGGCTTAATTAAGCTTCTTTCACCAATTACACCACATATTGGTGAGGAAATTTGGCAGCTTCTTGGTCATGATGATACAATTGCATTTGAAAGCTGGCCAACCTATGATGAAGCAAAGACAGTAGAAGATACTGTTGAAATTGCAATTCAGGTAAATGGTAAAGTTAAGGCACAGTTAAATGTAGGAAAGGATGAAGAAGCTGACAGTGTAAAAGAAAAGGTTTATGCTGTAGACGTTATCAAAACACTTACAGGCGACAAGACAATTGTTAAAGAAATTTATGTCAAAGGACGTATATACAATATTGTTGTTAAATAAAACTTAAATTTACTTAAAGGTTCCCGCCGTTATGGTGGGAACTTTTACTAGTGGCAAAATATGGGATATGATTAAGATTGGAAAGGTGTCTAATGGATAAGGTTTATAAGGTCCCTTATATAGAAGGTAAAAAAACGGATAAATTAATTGAGGTATCAGTACCGGGTTCAAAGTCAATAACAAATCGAGCACTTTTAATTGCTGCACTTGCTAAAGGTACAAGTATTCTTCATGGCTGTCTCTCAAGTGACGATTCAAGATATTTTCTTGAATGTCTGAAAAAGCTTGGATTCCCAATAGAAGAAAGCGAAGATGGTACTGAAATTAAAATTGTAGGCTTTGGAGGAAATATCCTTGCGAAAAACGCTGAAATATATGTAGGAAGTGCAGGAACAGCAGCAAGATTTTTAGTTGCTATGCTTGCATTTTCGGATGGGGAGTATATAGTTAATTCTTCAGAACAAATGAAGAAAAGACCAATGGCGCCACTTATTAACACATTAAGAGCTGCAGGAGCAAAGGTTGAATGTCTTGAAGAAGAAGGTCATTTTCCACTGAAGATAAATGGTATTTATGATTTAAATTTAATTCCTGATGAGATTGTCGTTAATATTGATAAAAGCTCTCAGTTCCTAAGCGCACTTCTCATTGCAGCAGGAACAATTAATAAGCAGTTAAAAATTAAAATTAATGGCAGTCATGGTCTCAGCTATGTGGATATGACTGTTGAGATGATGAAAAGTTTTGGAGTAACAGTAATTAAATATAATAAATCCGGAGAAATAAGCTACTTTATAGACGGATTTAAAAATTATCAGCCTAAAGAATATTATATAGAGCCTGACATGTCTGCAGCTGCTTATTTCTATGCCTTTGGAGCAATAACCGGTAATAAAATTGCAGTTAAGGGTGTTAAAAAGAATATGCTTCAGGGAGATGTTAAATTTCTTGAAGTGCTCGAAAAAATGGGCTGCAAGCTGAATGATGATCCATCTTCAAATTTAATTTATATTGAAAATAAGTCACAAAAGTTAAATGGCATAAATGTTGATATGTCCTCATTTTCTGATCAGGCACTCACTCTTGCCGCAATCGCACCATTTGCAGACAGTAGAGTTACCATTACAGGAATAGAACATATAAAATTGCAGGAATGTGATAGAGTAAATGCAATAATACATAACTTAAAATCACTAGGTATAAATGCCAAAGAAGAAGGAACAGGAGTTGTAATTGAGCCAGGATTAACTAACGGTTGTGAAATAGAAACCTATGAAGATCATAGAGTAGCAATGGCATTTGCACTTACAGGACTAAGAACCAAAGATGTCACAATTCTTAATCCTGACTGTTGTAAAAAGACATTCAAAAATTATTTTTCAGTCCTTGATGAAGTTATAGAGCAGTTGCACTAATACGTACTAAATATATCAAATTCTAATTAACTTTAAAAAGTAGGAGCAGTAGCTCCTACTTTTTTTAGAACTTAATCATGCCCTTAATTTTATTCCATTTTTGCTGCTCGGCAGGACTCATGTTCTTCATAAGAAATTCAATCATAAGCTGACCTTCCTCACGACTTAGAGCCAACCCCTCCTTCTTCATTGCAGCCATAGTCTGCGCATAAATCCTCATACCCTCGTTCATACTCTTGCCCTGAATATTCGAAAGCATCCTCGCCATATATTCCTTCTTCCTCACATCAATATTCTCAAATCTCGAATCATTAAGCCATTCAGTATCCATATATTTCCTTCGAACACTTATATATGATAGTTTATTTACAAGTTAATTATTTTATAACTAGAATAAAAAATTTTATAGTACATGTGACTTTAATAAGAATACATATAGTGACTTGTTAGTTACATAGGTGGCTTGGATAAGAACACTAAAAGTTCCTTATTTTTTACACAGGTGACTTGGATAAGAACACTAAAAGTTCCTTATTTTTTACACTGGTGACGATGGATTTATGAATGACCCAAAGTGTATTAAAGCTGCGAAGCGCACACTTTGGGCATCATAAATCCAAGTCACCGTCCTTGTTTTGCAATCCAACATCTCCTCCAAACATATTGAAAATATCCTCCATACCACCGGTTTCCTGCATCAATTTCATCATGTCCATCATATTTATAATCATACTGAGCTGTTCAATCATCTTGCTTTCATCGGGTGATGAAAATTCCTTCAATTTGCGTAGAACTTCATCTACATCACTTATAATGGGTTCATTATTGTTAAAGGCATGTTTGAGTGGAATTGATATCGAATTAATGCTTAGCTTTAATTCTAAAAAAGATATAATCGCAAGAACATGAGGTCTGATATTAGAATTAATGTACGGTATTATGATGCGAATCATATTTAAATATCTGCTATCCATATACAGACCTAAAGCTTTTATATATCTATATGCTGATCAGAAGTTAAAATGAGCATAATAAAAAATACCTGTTAATTTTATATATTTTTTGAATTGATTTACATTCTCTATAGGCATTTGATTTGAAGCATATTTAGGATGCCTTATTTGACAATAGATTATATATCGTTTATAATACTTAGAAATTATTTTTACCTTATCTGAAAAGTCCTTGCTTCTTAAGAGGTGTGAAGTGACACCCAAAAGTCTAACTTTTGGAGTCACCGGACTTTTAATGAACAGTAGGAGGCTGGACTCCTACTGATGGGCCACGAAGTGGCTTTAAGGTTATGAGCAAGTAGCGAAGCGGACCTGGAATATCCGCTTTGATTATGTTTATATGTGGGTATGTGCTTTCTAAAATTGGAAAAGTGCAGAATTATAGAATTATAGGAGAATGTAAGAGTGGGCACTTTGAATATTCAAAATTGTATTTCTGAATTTTATAATAGGTTTTTAACATATCATAGTCAAAAACAAAAAAAAAGACAGTATTATTTCTTTTATTCATTATTATTTCTAATTTCTGCATCACTAATTTTTTGTTGGTATTTTCTTACAGATAGAACTTTTATTTGGTACCGTGATGGGTATAGTCAACATTATAAAGCACTTGTTTATTATTCGAATTATATTAAAACAATCATAAGAGAATTAATATTCAATCATAGATTTGTTTTTAAGGAATGGGATTATAGCTTAGGTGAAGGCAATGACATTTTACAGACTTTGCATTATTATGTTATAGGTGATCCATATGCCTTTTTCTCATTTCTAATACCAACGAAATATATATATATTTATTATGATGTTATGATTTTGTTTCGCCTATATTGTGCCGGTCTGGCTTTTTCTTGTCTTTGTTTTTATTTAAAACAGGATTTGAATAGGTATGCAGTTCTTGCAGGAGCATTGACATACGCATTCTGTTCATGGTCTATATTTAATTCGGCCAGACATCCATATTTCTTAAATCCTATGATTTATTTTCCATTGGTTATTTTAGGAATTGAAAAAATATTAAAGGGGGGGCAGAAGAAATCTTATTTATTAACTATTGCTGTTTTTCTTTCGGCTATTAGTAATTTTTATTTCTTCTATCAGATTGTTATTCTTACTGTTATTTATGTAATAGTAAGATTAGTTGTTAAGTACAAAAAAGATATTAGGTCTATAATATCTTATCTTATCCCTATAGCCGGTAGGGCAATATTAGGTGTTGTAATGAGCTCTATAATACTTATACCTATAATTTATGATTTCTTAAATGATACTCGTATGGGTGGAGCGAATAATTGGGATATTGTTTATGACTTGTATTATTATAGCAGCTTTTTGGGACTTATTTTTTCTAAGTCGTCTGCCTTTGGCACAAGTATTGGTATGGCAGCTCCTGCATTACCGGCAATTATATTGTTATTTATTACTAAAAAGAAAAATTGTACATTAAAAATACTTTCCTTGATATGCACAGTTATGTTACTTATCCCTGCATGTGGTCAGTTCTTAAATGGTATGTCATATAAATCAAATAGATGGAGTTGGGCATTTGTACTCTTATCAGCCTTCGTTTTAACTACGATGTGGGCAGATTTATTTAAAATTAAATTTAATCAAATATTAAAAGTAGTCTTTATTTTAAGCGTATATTTGGTATTATTGTTGATATTTGAAAATTCAAGAATTCAAAGCTCTTTTGCCGTTATATCACTTGCTTTTATTTTTTTATTGGTGTTAATACCTTTTAAAATCAATAATGAAAGTGATTTAATATTTTGGCAAAGAGTTAAGCAGGTGATTTGCTTGATGATAGTTATTATTTCAGATTGTACTCTAAGCTATTTTTTAAATGCACAGAGTGCTACGGATTATGCTTCAAGCTCAATGGAAATAGATGAACTGTATGAGAATAATAATAAATCTGAGGCTGAAGCTATATTAAATCTTGATTCAAATAATACAAAGTCATTTTATAGATATTCCGGCCGTTCTATTAAGCAGAATGTTGGAGTTCTTAGTCAGTTATCATCAACACAATATTATTGGTCTCTGGCTAATCCTGCAGTTTCTGATTTCAGAGCTCAGATGGAACTTTCTGAAATACCTGTTTATTGTAGCAGTGAATATGATGCCAATGCTTTATTATTATCATTAAGTTCGGTATTGTATTATGCTGTTCCTAAATCAGATAAGAATTCACTTCCTTATGGCTTTAGCTATGTACACACTATTGATATTGATTCTACCGATTCTGAAGATATAGCCGGGAAAATTTTAAATGAAGTCGGTCAGGATGAACTATCTGAAGAACAGACTGAGATTATAGAAGACTATACTGAAACAGATTATAAAATTTATCGCAATGACTATGCTTTGCCACTTGTATACACTTATGACAATGTAATAAGTGAAGATACATGGAATGGATTGTCTGCTATTGAAAAACAAGAGGCAATGTTACAAGCTGTTTATTTACAGGATTATGGTGGTCAGGTACAAAATGATTCTGTTAATTATGAAAATGAGATCGTCGATTATGACGTTGAATGTAATAGTGATGATATTACTCTTGAAGATTATGGCTTTGTTGTCACTTCAGAAGATTCATCAGTTACAATTAATTTTGATGGAATTGAAAATTCTGAAACTTATTTTGTGATAAAGGGGTTGAATTATGAGGAAGCATTAGAATATGATTTATATAATGGTGATGAAAAATATGATCCAAATGATCGCTATACTAAGACAGATTTTGAGTTGCTGAATAGCTCTCAGAAATCAAAAATAAAAAAATCTAAGTTGCTTAATGGAAAAACCAAATTAATTCAAATTGATTTATCTACATCTGCAGGTGACTCAACATATTTTAAATATGGTACTGAAGAGTATTCATACTATGAAGACACACATGATTATTCTATCCACTTGCAGTATTCAGAGGAAGCGCTTACTTCAGTGACTCTTACTTTTAATAATATAGGAATTTATTCATTTGATTCAATTGAGATTATTTGTCTGCCTATGGATAATTATGAAAATTATATTTCAAATTTAAAAGAAATTTCGTTTGATAATGAGGTGATTGGAACAGATACTATAACCGGTTCTGTTAGTTTAGAAGAAGAAAAAATACTTTGTTTTTCTGTTCCATATTCAATTGGTTGGAAAGCCTATGTGGATGGTGAGGAGGCAGCAATATACAAGGCAAATGTAAAGAATATGGCACTTGTATTAGAAGCCGGAGAACATGAAATTAAACTGGTATATCATACTCCTTATCTGAAATTGGGCGCACTTGTCTCATTAATAGGGTTTGTTATTTTTGCAATTATAATTTTTAATGAGAGACATAAAGCTGCTAAAAACTAAGAGGAAGATTGAAATATACGAAGGGGAAAATTAGATGTCTCATATATTTAACGTTAGAGGAATTTTAAAAAAATATACTACTTATAATAATGAAAACCAGAGAAGAGCGCAATTTTTTATGTTTTATACATACATTTTTATTTTCTTATGTATTGTTGCTTTTTGCTGGTATGTTGCTGATAGAACAACTTTTATAAGCACAGGTGAAGGTTGGGAGCAATATTATAAGGCAATGGTCTATTATTCTAATTATTTAAAGACCTTTTTTAGAAATATAATTATTTCTCATAAATTTGTATTACCAGAGTGGGATTTTTCGATTGGTGAGGGCTCAGATATACTTCAGACTTTGCATTATTGTGTTATTGGCGATCCATTAGCATTTTTTTGCGTTCTAATACCCATTAAATATATGTGGATTTTTTATACTTTAATTGGTATACTCAGACTTTATTTTTCTGGGATTGCTTTTTCGCATCTTTGCTTTTATACTATTAAAAAAGTTGGAAGAGTAGCAGTAATGGCAGGAGCATTTAGTTATGCTTTTTGTGCATGGGCATTTACAATAACAACATATTACTATTATGCAAATGTATTGCTCTATTTTCCTCTCGTTATTTTAGGTATCGAGAAGATTGTCAGAGGAGATAAATCAAGTCTATTACCGATTGCTGTAGCTTTACTGTCTGTTAGCAATTTCGGTTTCTTTTATATTACCATAATTATTTCAGCTGTTTATGTAGTTGTAAGACTAATTGTCGAGTATAAAAAGAATATTTTACTATTAATAAAAAAACTAATGAAGCTTTTGGGTTGCTTTATTTGGGGAACAACTATAAGTGCAATTATTTTGTTGCCTGTAATTTACAATGTTTTCCTTACATTTAAGGAATCTTCAAATTCGACATGGTTACTTTGGTATCCTTTATCATATTACAGCTCATTAGCCTCAACAGCAGTATCGTTTGATGGTAAATTAGGTCTTTACATGGGCTTTTCTGCACCTGTAATTTTGGCTGTGCTTTTACTGCTTATTAAGAAGAAAAGTAATTATACATTAAAGATATTGTCACTCTTATCAGCAGTAGCTATTGTATTACCGGCTTTTGGTAAAATTGCGAATTTGTTTTCTTCAGCTAATAACATATGGTGCTGGTCTTTAGCCTTGTTAGCAGCATATTCTTTGACTGTTATGTGGCCCGATTTAATGAAGCTAAATATTAAAGAGGCAATCTTGCTTTCTGTATTTGCAAGTCTGTATTTTGGAATGTTAATGCTATTTGAGTACTCCAGAAGCTTACAATCTTTAGCTTGCTTTTGCTTTACATTAGTATTTATATTTGTCATCTTCCCTTATCAAATTGAAGATTCAAAATCTGAGCATATTTTTAAAGCGTATAAAGAAATTGTCGCATTCTTGGTTGTATTTATTTCCATTGCAACAATTAATTTTTTCAGAGTATCTTCTTCAAGGAATAAAGTTGTCTATTCATATGATGCAGAAAATTATCTTATGGAAACCGAGGCTAAGTTTGTTGAGGAGACTGCTGAAAGAGAAAATGTTAGTGAATACTATAGATATACCGGACAAGCATTGACAAGCAATTCCGGTTTTTTGTATGGAATATCAAGTACTCAATATGATTGGAAAAGTATTAATGCAAGTGTATCTGATTTTAGAAGTGAATTACAGGTGACTGAGTCTGGAGCTACAGCATCAGATTATGTTGGTTATGACGAAAGAACTTCATTACTGGCTTTAAATTCTACCTTGTACTATATTTATCCTTCTACCTCTAAAAATTGTATACCATATGGATATGAGCTTGTAGAAACATTTGAAGAAAATGAGCTTTTAAGTATGCAGGATAAAGACGGGCTTGTTTATAACGTTTACCATAATAAATATGCCTTACCATTAACATATACTTATGATACGATTTTAAGTGAGAAATCTTATAAAGCACTTAATCCGGTAGAAAAACAGGAAGCGATGCTTCAGTCCGTTGTATTATCAGATTATGATGGAGAAACGCAGGATGATGAATTATCATTATCGAGCAAGATTCTTGATTATGATATTAAATGTGATAGCGAAGATGTATCATTACAGGACTACGGAATTGTAGTTACAAAAGAAAATGCATCAATAAAATTTAATTTTGACGAAGTATCAAATAGTGAAATTTACTTTAATATTAATGGAATTCAATTCGAAGGATCATCAGAGTATGATCTATACTTCGGCGATGATAAATTTGATCCTTTAAATCAATTTGATAAGGTGAGTTGGTATTTGAAATCATATTCTGATAAAGAAAATATTTCAAAAAACAACCTTTTTTGGCAAACACCTGAAAAAGTTAAATTAAATCTAAAGATTTCAGGTAGTCCATCCAAGTCATTTTATTACTATACTGAAAATAATGAGAATTATTCTGATAATCATGACTATACAGTTAATCTTTGCTATTATAAAGATAGTGTTAATTCAATTACAATGACGTTTACTGAAACCGGTATATATACATATGATTCTATCGAGATTATTGCTCAGCCTATGGATAACTATAATGAACAGGTATCTGCCTTGAAGGAAACTACGTTGCATAATCAGAAGATTGGAACTGATACAGTTACCGGCACTATCTCTTTAGATGAATCTAAAGTCCTTTGTTTTTCAATTCCATATTCTAGTGGATGGTCTGCTTATGTTGATGGAAAGCAAACAACACTTTATCAGGCAAATACTAAGAATATGGCAATAATATTGGATGCAGGAGAGCATGATATAAAATTGATTTATCATACACCTTATTTGAGAATTGGTGCTATAATTTCGTTGATTGCAATAATTCCTTTAATATTAGTAATTATATATAGCAATAAAAATAGAAAAAATAAATTACAGGTTGATAAATCCTCTAATTGACGTATAATAAAAATGTGCCTGATTTTTATTTTTTATAGAATGATTATTGATTGTAATTATTCTAATATTGTTAGGAGCAATTTTGTATGAACGGTTATGACGGAGTTGTTATTGACACACAGAAAGCCAACCAAATTTTTGAAAATATGAGTGACGGAGTCATCATCATTGACTCAGATGGCTTGATTTCTTACATGAATTCCTCTTGCGCGGAGTTACTTCAGCTTGATATGGAAGGAGATTTGGGTAAAAGCTTTCAGGGACTTGTGCTTAAAAATAGAAAAAATAAGATGTTCAATTCTTATTTTACAAATGCAACACATAGTAATAAAGATGAAAATGAAAAGAAGGTTTTTAAATATACTGCACCGGATGGAAGAGTCAGCCATGTAAGTATTGAAATTAGCCTTGTAAGAAAATTTCATAATAGGCGAAAGGAACCCTTTCAGGGTATGATGGTTCTTTTAGAGGATGTAACTGACAGATACAAGCTTAGACAACAGCAGCATGATTGTGCTTACATATTTACGGGAATAATTACATGTATTTCGATTTATCTGGCATTATGGAGCTTATTTCAGTATACCTTAAAGAGGAATTTGTCATCATCATATTATACAACTATGATAGAAGTGATGACCTTTATACTTTTCGTTATGATTCTTTGCATGACAAGCTTCTCTATGAAGGATATCGGTATAATACCAAATACTAAAAGATTTAAGAAGAGTGCTAAAGAGACTGTAATCTTAGGTGCTGTAGTGTGTGGATTATTGCTTGCATCCAAGCTGGTTTGCATGCTTTTAAAGCTTCCGGTTAAAAGTTATTTTATCGGTGGCTCGATTACAGGCTGTCTTCACTATCTGCTTACTGCATTTATTCAGGAGTTTTTGGCAAGAGGAGTAATACAGACTAATGTAAAGACCTTGCTTCAGGTAAGATTTCAAAAGGCACTTAGCATTGTGATTGCGTCTCTGCTTTTTGCAATTATGCACCTTCCGTTTGGATTTTACTTTCTATGCGGAGCTTTTATTTTAGGAATTGGTCTTGGAATTGTATTTGAAAGACAAAAAGACATGTGGGGTTGCTTCGTGCTGCATTGGGCATGCGGATACCTGGCAATGGCATTATACTTTTAAGAATTTTCATGATAATTGACGGCGCTGATTATTTTGTGATGCCCAAAGTGTGCGCTTCGCGCCTATCATACACTTTGGGCAAGCATAAAATAATTCAGCGCCTGTGTAAAGCAATATGTAGTGAATATGACGATTTCCAGAGCATATATGTCCGGAAATCTGTATTAAAAATTATTTTTGGTTTGTGTTCTAATATATTTTTGACAAACTTAAAATAACCAACGCCTGTGTAAAGCAATATTGGTAAAAGGTAATTATTAGGAGGTATGTATGGAAAATTCTGCAAGAAAGGCATATTCGAGATTTGGACTGGCGACAGCCTTGTTTTTTATTTCTTGGTATGCTGCTTTGTATTTGATTGTTTTTGTATTGAAAGGCTTGAATATTGATTATGGCTATGATGTTGTAATTCTTATTAGTATGGCGGGAGAGGTATGCGTAGCAGCGCCTGTTTTTTATTTGATAGTTAAAAATCTTCCGATACTGACACCTAGGGAGAACAGGTTTACTCTTGGTAAATTAATTGGTTTTCTGGCAGTATTGTATTTCTTATCAATTTTAGGTTCGATAATATCCGATATTTTAAATTCGGCCTTGTCCTCTGCTTTTGGAGTGACTTCATCCTCTGATATTGATTCACTTATGGAGGGTGGTCTATTACTTACTGTTATTGATACTGCGATAGTTGCGCCTATACTCGAAGAACTTTTATTCCGTAAGCTTCTTATTGACAGAGTAGGTCAGTACGGACAGAAGGTTGCCGTTGTGATGTCAGGCTTTTTGTTTGGTCTTGCCCATGGTAATTTTGAGCAGTTTTTCTATGCATTCTTTATCGGTATGATGTTTGCATACATCTATATAAAAACCGGTAAAATCAAATATTCAATTATTTTACACTGTATTCTTAATTCAGCTTCAGTAATTCTTATGGTTCTTTTAGAACATTGTCCGGCATTGTATATGGATGATACGAATCAAATGTTAGAGATTTTATTAAATGATCCTACTCAGCTGACATACTTTATGCTGATTTTGCTTATTGAGCTTTTGGAATATGGATTAGCTATTGCAGGTCTTATTGTATTTATTAAGAATGTTAAGAAGGTTACCTTTGAAGAACAGGAAATTGTGAGACCTTATAATCCATTTGAAGAGGGTGCCTCAACCTACAGTTATGCTCATTATGATAATGAGCGTAATTATGGTGATCCACAGCGTTATAGAAATGGAGATTACGTTTCATCCTATTATACTGATAATAATTCAAATGCTTATGATGATTATTATAAAAGAAATAGTACCTCAAAGTATAATGAAGCTTATTATAAAGTAAATCAGGATTGGGCTCATGGTACTGAACACAATGCTAATGTTGACTATGCTCATGGCGATAACCACAAAGTAAATCAGGATTGGGCTCATGGTGGAGAACATTCACCTAATGAAGCCAGATATCGTGATTATGGCGAAAAAGCTGCCGAAGCCAGAGTTTATGGCAATTATGATAAGGCTTATGTTTCATCAGCCTATAATTATAATAATTCTGAAAATAATTCTATGGATATGGAAAAATATTCCTACGAGTCTGCCTTTAAGACAACGATGGAAAAGGCTGGATTTGCGGATGCCTTTTTGAACCCGGGTATGATTATTGCTATTATTGTCCTTTTAGGACAGCTTGCTATTAGCTTTATATTCTAACCCTAGCCACGAAGTGGCTTTAAGGTTATGAGCAAGTAGCGAAGCGGACCTGGAATATCCGCTTTGATTCTTAACCACTTAGGAGGTTTTATGAAGATAGTTTTAATGGAAAGTGATTCTCTTGGCAGGGATGTATCTCTATCACCTTTTTATCAGCTGGGAGAGGTTACTGCCTATGGCACCTCAGATGAATTTGAGAATCCAATAAGAATTAAGGATGCTGACATTATTGTACTAAATAAAATTCCTGTTAATGAGTCTTTAATAGGTAATGCAAAAAATTTGAAGCTGATTTGCCTTACAGCTACCGGCACAAATAATATTGATTTTGAGTATACCAATAAAAGAGGAATTCCGGTTGCAAATGTTAGCGGATATTCAACAGAATCGGTTGTGCAGCATACCTTTGCCATGCTTTTTTATCTCTATGAGCATTTGCCTTATTATGACAATTATGTAAAATCAGGAGCTTATAGCGAGTCGAAGACTTTTTCATTCTTCGGCAGACAGTTTAATGAGCTCTCAGGTAAAACCTGGGGAATAATTGGTCTTGGTAATATAGGAAGAAGAGTTGCGGATATTGCTTCATTTTTTGGATGCAATGTTATTTATTACTCTACATCCGGCAGAAATAATAGCGAAAAATATGCTCGTAAGGAGCTTGATGAGCTTTTAAAGGCTTCGGATATTGTTTCTATACATTGCCCACTTAATGCGAAAACTCAAAATTTGATTTCTGTAAGAGAGCTTGAGCTGATGAAATCAAATGCAATTATTTTAAATCTAGGAAGAGGAAAGATAATTGATGAGGAAGCCTTATTTGATGCCCTGACGAAGGATCAGATTATGGCAGCAGGGCTTGATGTAATTAGCGAGGAGCCAATCTTACATGACAATCCTCTTATGGGTATCAAGGACAGTAATAAGCTTTTGATTACACCACACATAGGCTGGGGAACCATTGAGGCCAGACAGCGTTGTGTAGAAGAGGTTTGCAAAAATATACAGGCATTTTATGCGGGTGAAAAACGCAATATTGTTATTTCTTGAGATTTAGTAGGCAATGATTAGCTTCACTTATTTATGTGAAAAAAAGTCATATATATTATAAAAATTATAATATAAACATTGTATAAAACCATATGAGGTTTTATAATAAATTGGTATCTGAATCTAAACAAAAGTCACTAGGTGACATACTACAGAAAATTTTATTTGGAGGTTTACAAGATGGCAAAATCTAGACTTATCGGACAGTATCCGGTAATCGGAATTCGTCCAACAATTGATGGACGTCGTGGCGCGTTAAAGGTGCGTGAATCACTTGAGGAACAGACTATGGGTATGGCTCAGTCTGTTGCAAAGCTCTTTACCGAAAATCTTTTTTATTCTAATGGAGAGCCTGTAAAAGTAATCATAGCAGATACAACAATCGGTCGTGTGGCTGAAGCCGCACAGTGTGCAGACAAGTTTAAGAGAGAGGGAGTTGACATTACTCTTACAGTAACACCTTGCTGGTGTTATGGCTCAGAAACCATGGATATGGATCCAATGACAATTAAGGGCGTTTGGGGCTTTAATGGAACAGAGAGACCGGGAGCAGTTTATCTTGCAAGTGTTCTTGCATCTCATGCTCAGAAGGGACTTCCGGCCTTTGGAATTTATGGCAAGGATGTATGTGAAGCAGATGATCGTGAGATTCCTGAGGATGTTCGCGAAAAGCTTCTTCGTTTTGGTCGTGCAGCAGTAGCTGTTGCAACGATGCGCGGAAAGAGCTATTTGCAGATTGGTTCAATAACAATGGGTATTGGTGGTTCAATCATTAATCCGGAATTTATGGAAGAATATCTTGGACTCAGAGTAGAGTCAGTAGATGAAGTAGAAATCATCAGAAGAATGACAGAGGGTATCTATGATGAAGCTGAATTCCAAAAGGCACTTGCTTGGACAAAAGAGCATTGCCCTGAGGGCTTTGACAAGAATCCTGAGTTTATAAGAAAGACACCTGAGCAGAAGGAAGCAGATTGGGAATTCGTTGTAAAGATGATGTGTATTATCAAGGATCTCTACAATGGAAATCCAAATCTTCCTGAAGGCAGAGAAGAAGAAATGGTAGGACATAATGCAATTGTAGGTGGTTTCCAGGGTCAGCGCCAGTGGACAGATTTCTATCCAAACTGTGATTTCCCTGAGGCACTTCTCAATTCCTCATTTGACTGGAATGGTGCAAGAGAAACTTATGTACTTGCTACTGAAAATGATACTCTTAACGGAATCAGCATGCTCTTCATGAAGCTCCTTACAGGCAGAGCTCAGATATTTGCTGACGTAAGAACCTATTGGAGTCCTGATGCTGTTAAAAAGGCAACAGGTGGTTATGAGCTTGAAGGCGTAGCTAAGGAAGCAGGTGGATTTATCCATCTTATTAATTCCGGAGCTGCATGTCTTGACGCATGTGGTGAAGCTAAGGATGAAAATGGTAATGCCTGCATTAAGCCTTTCTGGGATATGACAGATAAGGATATTGATGCATGTCTTAAGGCAACAACCTGGAATGCTGCTGATACAGGTTATTTCAGAGGTGGTGGCTTCTCCTCACGTTTCCTTACAAAGAATGAGATGCCTGCTACTATGATAAGACTTAATCTAGTAAAGGGACTTGGCCCGGTTATGCAGATTTGTGAAGGTTATACTGTAGCTCTTCCTGATGAGGTTTCTGACATACTTTGGAAGAGAACTGACTATACCTGGCCATGTACATGGTTCGCTCCAAGAACTACAGGCGAGGGCGCATTCAAGACTGCTTATGATGTTATGAATAACTGGGGTGCTAACCATGGTGCAATCAGCTACGGACATATTGGTGCAGATCTTATTACAATGTGCTCAATGCTTAGAATACCTGTATGTATGCACAATGTTCCGGAAGATAAGATTTTCAGACCTGCAGCTTGGAATGCTTTTGGAATGGATAAGGAAGGACAGGATTTCAGAGCATGCAATGCCTATGGTCCTATGTATAGAAATATCAGATAAATTAGGAGGTCCATATGCTTAAAGGAATACCAAAAATTCTTTCACCTGAGCTTTTAAAGATTCTTTGTGAAATGGGACATTCTGACAGACTCGTAATTGGCGATGGAAATTTCCCGGCTGAGTCAATGGGCGAAAATGCCTATGTTGTAAGAATGGATGGTCATGGAGTGCCTGAAATTCTCGATGCAATCTTACAGGTTTTTCCACTGGATACATATGTAGATGAACCGGTAAGACTTATGGAAAAGGTACCCGGTGATACTGTTGAAACACCAATTTGGGATACATATGCTGAGATAGTTTCAAAGCATGATGAGCGTGGCTCTAAATGCATCGGTTCTTATGAAAGATTTAAATTCTATGAAGAGACTAAAAAGGTATATTGCGTTATTGCAACCTCTGAATCAGCCTTATATGCGAATATAATGCTTCAGAAGGGTGTTATCTAGGTCTTGGATTCTTAATGCTTTAGGATTTTAAAAAAATTTTAAATTTTATGTTGCTATTATATGTCACATTTTGTATAATGCATTTGGAAAACAGAGGGGAGAGCTGTGATACCACAGCTTGTCCCCTTTTTTTAGGCTTAGGGGCTTTAGTAGCTTTCTGCCCTTAATGTTATCTTTAAGAAATTTTGGAGGAATTTGCTAGATGGGAAGTAACATTATCGAACTAAGAAACATCATGAAAAGCTATGATGGTAATGTTGTAGTAGTCGAGGATATTAACCTTGAAATCAAGAAGGGTGAATTTGTGACTCTCCTTGGTCCGTCCGGTTGTGGTAAAACGACCACTCTGCGTATGATCGCAGGCTTTGAAATGCCTACTAAAGGCGAAATTCTTTTAGATGGCAAGGACATCAGTGATGTACCGCCATACAAAAGACCAATTAATACGGTCTTTCAGCGTTATGCTTTATTCCCACATCTCAATGTATTTGAGAATATTGCCTTCGGTCTTAAGCTTAAGACCATCGAAGTAAAGGATGAGAAAACAGGCGCTTCAGTCATTAAAAAACTGACGAAGACTCAAATTAAGGAAAAGGTTCATCATGCTCTTGAAATAGTAGACCTTGAGGGCTTTGATAACCGTTCAGTGACCACACTTTCAGGTGGCCAGCAGCAGAGAGTTGCAATTGCAAGAGCAATTGTTAACGAGCCTGAAATATTATTACTCGATGAGCCACTAGGAGCTCTTGATTTGAAGATGCGTAAGGAAATGCAGATTGAGCTTAAGGCTATGCATAAGGAGCTTGGCATTACCTTTATTTATGTGACACATGACCAGGAAGAGGCCCTTACGATGTCTGACAAGATTGTTGTTATGTCGGATGGCTGCATTCAGCAGATTGGCACTCCTGAAGATATATATAATGAGCCTGCAAATGCTTTCGTAGCCGACTTTATTGGCGAAAGTAATATCTTTACAGGCAAAATGACAGGTAAGCTCAAGGTTAATTTCTGTGACCATGAATTTGCTTGCGTGGATGACGTTGCGAAAAACACACTCGTAGATGTAGTAGTTCGTCCTGAGGATATTAAAATGACTACGCCTGAAGAAGGAATGATTTCAGGAACGGTTACTTCAGTTGTTTTTAAGGGCGTGCATTTTGAAATAACTGTTGAATCAGGTAAATATGAAATCGTAATTCAGTCTACTAAGTCTGCTGAGGTTGGAACAGAAATTGGTATGAAAATAAATCCTGACCTTATTCATATAATGAAGCCTGAATATACAACCAACCTGTTTGAAGGTGTCATTACAAAGCGTAATACCGTTGAATTTGGTGATGGAGAATTTGAAGCTGATATTACTCAGCTATATCCTGGCTCATATATTGATGCTGAGGAATATCTTGTTAAGCCTGATGGCCTTAGACTTGATATGACCGGTGTCGAGGTTGAGGTTGAGGTACCTATTTCAGCCGTAAGCATGAGCGATGATGAAAATGTTGGTGGTGCACATGGAAATATTATTTCCCTCATCTACAAGGGCGACCACTACAATTATATTGTTCGTACTGAAAATGAAGAAGATTTCGTTATTAATGATGAATATCTCTGGAATGAAGGAGATTATGTCAGCGTAGTAATTGCAAAGGAAGATATTAAGCTCAAGCTTAAAAATGTGGAGGAGTAATAAATGCACAAATTTACTTTTTCGCGAAAGCAGCTTGTAATTCCTTATGCGCTGTTTTTGCTAATATTTGTCATAGTTCCTCTAATTATTGTTATTTACTATGCATTTACTGATGGAACAGGACAGTTTACAATACAGAATTTTCTTAAATTCTTTACAGATTCCAATACAATTGGAACACTGGTTTATAGTGCATGTCTTGCACTTACTACTACTGTAGTTTGCCTTTTGATAGCTTATCCACTTGCCTATATTCTGGCACGTGGCGGTATTAAACGTCAGGGCGTTTTCTTACTTTTGTTTATCATGCCAATGTGGATTAATTTCACTCTTAGGGTAACTGCACTTAA
>CAZVBH010000039.1:0-19856 GCA_964625275.1 uncultured Lachnoclostridium sp. | reverse complement strand
GTCCCTTACGGGATCACTGGTTTTCAAGACCAGCTCCTTAAACCACTCGGACACCGCTCCATATTCAGTTTGCGTTTCACTTAGTTGCCTTTGCGTCACGCGCTCATATAAAATACCATATCATTCCATTACTGTCAAGCGATTTTTTAATTTTTTTTCAAATTATTTTTTATTCGCCTATTTATAACAAATTGTAACACATCAACCATCTTGCAACCGGCCCGAGCGTCATACATCTCACATCTTAAGCCATTATACTGTAAGCTAATTGCTCTTAACACAGGTGAGCCGGGATTTGTGCTTGGTCAAAGTGTATGATAAGAGCACTTAGTGCTTACACTTTGACCATCACACAATACCGGCTCACTGTTATTTATTTCATATCTTAAGCTATTATACTGTAAACTAATATCTCTTAACAGAGTTGAGCTGGGATTTTTCTCACATTTTAAGTTCTTCTACTATAAGAACAGTTCGGCCAGCTCCAGGTCTTCCGGCGTAGTTATTTTAATATTTTTGTAGCCTGTGTCAATAAGGTATACCGGTTCTCCTGTATACTTCTCTACTACCATTGCATCGTCAGTTGCAGTTAAATCTCCTGCTGCTTTTAATTTGGTGTAGGCATCCTTTACAAGTGCATAGTCAAACACTTGTGGCGTCTGTACCTGCCAAAGTGTGCTTCTGTCAGGAGTTGCTGTCACTTTACCATCTGGTTTGGCTACTTTTATGGTGTCTTTCACATGGCAGGCTGCAACTACTGCCTTTTTTTGCTGTACTTCAGCTGCCAAGGTAGTAATAATGGAATTTGTAAGTACAGGTCTGGCTCCGTCATGTATCATTACATACGTGGTATCACCTGCTGATGCTAAAAGACCATTATAGACGGAGTCAAAGCGATAGGCTCCTCCTTCTACAATGCTTCTCACCTTCTTAAGGGCGTACTTTTCCACTATCTCTTTTTTTACATAATCCACGTCACCATTACCTACTACAATTATAATATCGTCAATCAGGCTTTCTTCGAAGGCCTTGAGTGAATAATATAGTACCGGCTTATCCTTTAGCTGCATGTACTGCTTTGGAATATCCGAGCACATTCTTGTTCCTTTTCCTGCCGACAAAACGATAGCTTCATATTTCTGCTTTATATTTATCATCTTTCACCGAGCTTCAGATTAGGTACTGCATTTAAATCCAGTCCATGTCTGGTTCCTTTTAGATATTCATAGTATCCTGCTGCTCCTATCATAGCTGCATTATCTGTGCAAAGTATTGGCTCCGGATAATAAACCTTAATTCCGGCATTACCACATACTTCTTCCATTTTCTGCCTTAAGGCAGAATTGCATGCTACGCCTCCTGCCAATGCCAGCTTTTTATAGCCATAGGCTTTTGCTGCTGCTACTGCTCTTGTCGCGAGTACATCCACTACTGCTTCCTGGAAGGAAGCTGCCACATCTGCTTTATTTACTTCTTCTCCGCGCATCTCCTGCTGGTTAAGATAGTTCAAAACGGCAGACTTCACCCCACTAAAGGAATAATCATAGGGTGCGCCATCTATATGGGCACGAGGGAAGGCAATAGCATAGGGATTTCCTTCTTTTGCAAGTTTATCTATCTTTGGTCCTCCCGGATATCCTAAGCCTATTGCTCTTGCGACCTTGTCAAACGCCTCTCCTGCTGCGTCATCGTGCGTTTTTCCAATTATTTCATATTCACCATAGTCTTTTACTATTACGATGTGACTGTGGCCTCCTGAGACAACGAGGCTCATAAATGGTGGTTCCAGGTCAGGATGTGAAATGTAGTTTGCTGATACATGTCCTTCTATATGATGTACACCTATCAGTGGTTTTTTAGCTGCATAGGCAATTGCTTTGGCCGCAGATACGCCTACAAGAAGCGAGCCTACCAGACCCGGTCCATAGGTTACAGCTATTGCGTCCATTTCTTCCAAGGTCATTCCTGCCTGTTCAAGTGCCTCAGTAATTACCGGATTTATTTTTTCAACATGCTTTCGCGATGCAATTTCAGGCACAACTCCTCCGTAAAGAGTATGAAGTGCTATCTGTGATGAAATAACATTGCTTATAACCTCTCTGCCATTTCTTACTACTGCTGCTGCTGTTTCATCGCAGGAGGATTCTATTGCCAATATGTAAATAGGTTTCATTTATTATCTGCTCCTATATAAGTTTAGTCCTCAGGATAGTGAAGTACTGTTGTCTTACCATCTTTTGGTATTTGAGTTTCATGGAAAATGCTTTTTGCAACTCCTACATAGTCTTTTGGTTTAACAAGAGATGGACTAAAATGAGTAAGCCAAAGCTCTTTGACTCCTGCCTTTTTTGCAAGTATTGCTGCTTCTTTGAAGGTCATATGCTTATTTTCACGAGCCTTTGCTTCCATGTCCGGTTCTCCATACATACCTTCACATATAAATAGATCCGAGTCTTTTGCAGCTTCCGAGATAACGGGCAGTGGTCTTGTATCTGTACAATAGGTAAGCTTAATGCCTTTACGTTCTTCGCCTAAAATCATGTCAGGTGTATAGGTTACGTCATCTAATAAAATGGTCTCACCTTTTTGTAGTCTGCTCCACAGCTTCATTGGAACATTATTTGCCTTTGCTTTGTCCGGCTGGAACTTTCCTGCTCTTTTAACCTCCATGCTATAGCCATAGCAGGTTATGCTGTGCTGTACCTTGAAGGCTTTTAAAATGTAGCCGTTCATTTGAATTTCTTCCTGATTATCATTAAGCTCTATGTATTTTAATTCAAATGGAAGCTCAGGTGCTATTATTCTCAAGGAATTTACCACTCTTTCAAGTCCTTTAGGTCCAACAAGCGTTACAGGCTCTGTCCTATCTGCATTACCTATTGACAATAGCAGACCCGGCAGTCCGCTTATATGATCTCCATGATAATGTGTAAAGCATATTACATCTATATCATGGCATGACCAGCCGGCCTGTCTGAGGGCTATCTGTGTGCCTTCTCCGCAATCTATGAGGGTTGCACTTCCATTTAATCTTGTAAACAGGGCTGTGAGCCATCTGTTGGGCAGTGGCATCATGCCTCCTGTTCCCAATAAGCATACATCTAACATAAGTCGCCTTTCTTTTTTTCTTTTCCTAAAGCCTACTTACTAATTGCAAGTTCCATAAGTATTGCACTCTCTGTTGGCTTTTTATAAAAGTTCTTGCGTAATCCGGTTTCTACAAAGCCATTTGATTTATAAGTCCTTATCGCTGGAAGATTACTTTCCCTTACCTCTAAAAAGAGCTTCCTGGTTTCTTTTTTCTTTTCCTCTTCAATCAGCAGAGATATCAGTTTATTGCCCAGTCCCTGTCCTCTAAGTTCCTTCCTTATGGCTACATTTGTTATCTCTGTCTCACCGCATACTGTATTTAAGCCAACATAGCCTGCAAGTACAGTATGCATCAATTCCAAATTTGCAACATTACATTTATGCAGTTCTTCACTGTGTTCTGATAATTGTTTGCTTAATATATCAGTTTTTATGAACATACAGTAAAAGAACATGTTATCACTGCAAAGGGTAGAGGCAATGCTTGCTTTGCTCCAGGGTTCAGTAAAGGAATAGGCTTCGATTTCTGAAACCAAGGATAGGTCTGCCTCCTGTATTTGTCTGAAAATGAAATTCTTTTGATTTTGTAAATTTATTAATTTTTTTTCTTTTAGTAAGGTTACTAAATCACTTTGATTTGGTAAGGTTGTTAAATCATTCTGACTTAGTGAGGTTGCTAAATCATTCTGACTTGGTGGGGTTACTAAATTACTTTGATTTGGTAGGGTTGCTAAATCATTCTGACTTGGTGGGGTTACTAAATCACTTTGATTTGGTAGGGTTGCTAAATCATTCTGACTTGGTGGGGTTACTAAATCACTTTGATTTGGTAGGGTTGCTAAATCATTCTGACTTGGTGGGGTTACTAAATTACTATTGGAAATCATAGGCTGCCTTTTTGCTTTTCCAGTCTTTCTCTTTCTGCCTGGGAAAGTCTGAAATACTCAGGCACAAGCTCCATGGCAGTTGTCACCTGATTTTTTTCTATCATTTTTAGTGCAGCTCTTGCAAGTGAGCCGGCTCTTTGCATTAAAAGCTGAGTAGGCGCAATTGTATAGGCTACATTCATATTTTCTGCAATTATCTTAGCATAAGGTATGGTTCCATCTCCAAGAAAGATTACTTCTTTTCCTAATTCCTTTGCATGGGCGCATACCTTCTGTATGGTGTCATGGATGTCCTCAGCACAGGCGGAGTCTAAAGTCTTAAGCTCCATTTCAGGATTTTTAAGCTCTGTGTCTGAATTTTCAGGCTGTATTTCAGTTTTATTTAACTTTGTAATTTCAGACTCATCATCAAGTTTTTCAGATTCAAGGTCAGGATTTATAGTCTCAAATTCTGATTTTTTCACAAAGGTATAAGTAGCTGTATATACCTGATTTCTTCTTGCATCCATTATAGGGCATATGATTTTATCATTTCCTTCAAAATTATAAGCAAGTGCATCAAGACTTGGTACTGCTACCAGAGGTTTATTTAATGCAAGTCCTAAGCCTTTTGCAGTTGAAGCACATATTCGAAGTCCTGTAAAGGAACCGGGACCATTGGCTACTGCGATATAGTCAATGTCTTTAGGTTCCAGCTCTATCATTTTTAATACTTCATCAAGCATTGGCAAAAGTGTCTGAGAATGAGTTTTTTTATAATTTACAGAATACTCTGCCAGTAATTTTTCTTCAGTCATAACGGCTATTCCGGCAACAAGGCCTGAGCCATCGAGTGCAACTATATTCATACTTTTATCCTTTTATTTCTTCTAAGGTTATCCTTCTATAATCAAAGCCCTTTTCGGGATTTTTTTCTATTTTTAATTCCAGTCTTTTTGGTGGAAGCAGTTCCTGAACCATTTCGGGCCACTCAATAAGGCAGATTCCATTTCCGTAGAGATAATCGTCAAAGCCTATTTCATACATTTCTTCCGGATCAGCTATGCGATAGGTATCGAAATGATAAAGCGGCAGGCTTCCGGTGGTATACTCCTGCACAATTGTAAAGGTTGGAGAAACTACAGGTTCTTCAATACCCAGACCTTTTGCAAGACCTTTTGAGAAAATGGTTTTGCCTGTTCCTAAATCTCCTGAGAGGCATACAACACTTCCGGGAGTCAGTTTTTTACCAAGCATTCTTCCGAACTCAAAGGTATCCTGTGCACACATGCTTTCTATTGTCATTTATTTTTGTCCTCCGGTAATATATGTAGGGCTGTCTCTAAAGACTTAGTTCCAAAATAGCTTTTATTTTTTGCAAGTCTATCTTCAAGCTCCTTTGCTGTAGCTTCATTTATCTGATCCTTTGGTATGATAAAGGCTGTTATTCTTGAAGTATAAACATATATTCTTTTTCCGGTCACCTTATATTTTAAAAAGTGTCCCCATTCAAAGCCTAGAATTTCTCCTGCCTGGCTGACTGTTATTCCTTTTTCGTCAACCTCGTAGTGAGTCGGCTCCTGAAATCTGTCTGCAACCAGCACCTGTGATTTTGCACGTACAAAAAGCTGTCCAGGCAGATAGATATCAAATATAATAAGTATGAAAAACATGAGTATTTTTGCTGTGGTATCATAATCAGTCCATTTAAGCACAAGACATATTACAACAATAATATTTAGAAGAAGAACTATTATCCCCCTCATGCCTGAATATTGCTGTCTTAGCATAAATGCAAACATGTCATTGGTTTTCATTTTTATGTCAAATTCACTTTTTTTCACACGTTCATCCTTTCTCTCCAATCAAAGCGGATATTCCAGGTCCGCTTCGCTACTTGCTTATAACCTTAAGGCCACTTCGTGGCCCATCAGTAGGAGTCCAGCCTCCTACTGATGCTGAAAAGTCATGTTATCCCAAAAGCTAAACTTTTTTTTTGGGGGGGTAACATATCACCGCTTAAGAAGCGGGGGACTTTTCAGATAAGGTTAAAATTTTCAGATTAATATCAAAGTCCCCCTGAGTGGTTACAGGGGGATGATTAATTAAAGTTTAACTTGAAGCAAATCGCAGGTTTTCTCATTAATGGCAGGTTTTCAAGCTTGCTCATTAATAATAATGCTTAAAGTTTGCTCATTAACGACAAAGCTTTCTGCTTATATTCCAAAGGTCGTCATCCAAATCCTTCTGCATGTTTAAGGCTTCTACTATGTCGAAGTCAACGAACTCGCCATTTTTCCAAGCTACTATTCTATTGGCTTTTCCGTCAGCTAAAAGCTCAATTGCCTTTGCACCCATCGCACTGGCCATTACTCTGTCTCGACAGGTTGGGCTTCCACCTCTTTGCATGTAACCGATTATTGTAGCTCTGGTTTCAAGACCGGTTGCAGCTTCAATTCTCTTTGCCATACCGTTGCTGTCACCGATTCCTTCTGCATTTATTATAATATGAAGCTTCTTTCCAAGCTTTTTCTTTTCAATAATCGCATCAATGATTTTTTGCTCATCATAATCATAGCGTTCTGTAACAAGAACCTCTTCAGCTCCTGTTGCAATACCTGACCATAATGCAATATGTCCTGCTTTTCTTCCCATTACTTCAATAATTGAGCAACGTTCGTGAGAGGCTGAGGTGTCTCGAACCTTATCTATTGCTTCCATAGCTGTATTGAGGGCTGTGTCGAAGCCAATGGTATAATCTGTACATGCTATATCAAGGTCAATTGTTCCCGGTATTCCGACAACATTTACGCCTTCCTTTGAAAGTGCAAGGGCGCCTCTATAGGAGCCATCTCCTCCGATGACTACCAATGCATCAATTCCATGCTTTTTTAAAATATAGGCAGCCTTTTCCTGTCCTTCAGGGCGCATCATCTCCGGGCACCTGGCGGTATACAAAATTGTACCCCCCTTTTGAATTATGTCAGCCACACTTCTGGAGGTCATGTCAAATATGTCTTCTTCCAATAATCCCGAATATCCCCTTCGAATTCCCTTTACCTGAAATCCAGAACTAATTGCAGTTCTTACAACTGCTCTTACTGCGGCATTCATTCCGGGAGCATCTCCTCCACTGGTAAGTACGCCGATGGTCATTGATTCTCTTCTTTTGGTTTTCATAAAAGCCATGAATTTTACCTCTTTTCTAAACTAGTCAATTTCCACATTTTCTTTAAGCTTGCTGCTTTGGTTGATATATTTTCTTTTCCATAAATTCTAATAAATTCATTTTCAGTGGCATCATTTAACATTATTTTCATGTTATCAGGCAATTGCTTGTACTTTTTTTCCTGTTCACAGTAGACGATGATGTTGTCACGTCCTGCAAATCTTGATACCAGCTGCTTTAATTTTAATTCATTTTCACGCATACTGTCAATAGACTTATACTTAATCCATAGCTCTTTAGGCATTTTTTCAAAAAGCACCTCATCCTGGAGTATAAGCTTGGCATCTTTATTCTCTTCTGCGCTTACTCTTCCTTTTATAAAGACTTTGTTGTCAGTGTCTAAATCCTGCTTGAATTTTTCATAGTCTCTTGGGAATACGATTACCTCAATTTCTCCGGTATTGTCTTCAATGGTCAAAAAGCACATGAGTGCACCAGTCTTTGTATTGAGAATTTTTTTATTGGTTATCATTCCGGCTACAATTACAAGCTGGTCCGGCTCAAGCTCAGTGCCTTCTTCTTCGTCAAAAATAAACATTGAAGCAGTAGCGGTTACATTTGGCTTTATCAGCTTTGCATATTCGTCAAGAGGATGGCCGCCAACATAAATTCCCAAAACTTCCTTTTCAAAATTTAAAAGATCTTCTTTTGAAAATTCACCAATATCAGGAAAATCTATGGTATTGCCATCGAAGCCGGAATCAATATCCATAAAGTCAAATAAGGACAGCTGGCCTGTGAGATTCTTTTTTCTGTCACGTGCTATGCCATCCATAACATCATTATAGACACTCATCAGCTGCTTTCTCGTTCCCGGGAAGGAGTCAAAAGCACCTGCTTTTATAAAGCTTTCTACTGTTCTTTTATTTACTTCTTTACCGGAAAGACGTTCACAAAAATCTTTAAGATCTTTAAAAGAGCCATTAGCCTCACGTTCTTTCACTATTGCATCAATTACAGGTCTTCCCAAGCCCTTTATGGCAGAAAGTCCGTAACGGATATTGGCCCCATCCACACTAAAATCTGAATAGCTTAAGTTAATGTCAGGTGGAAGCAGAGAGATATTCATGTCTTTCATTCCACTTATATAGGTAGTTACTTTTTTAGGGAAGTCCATTACGGACGAAATCAGGGCAGCCATAAACTCTACAGGGAAGTAGGTTTTTAGATAGGCTGTCTGGTAAGCAACTACTGCATAACAGGCTGCGTGAGATTTGTTGAAGGCATACTTGGCAAATTCTGTCATTTCGTCAAATATTTTATTGGCAATCTCAGGTGAAATGCCCTTTGACTGGCAGCCCGGTACATTTTCCTCCGGATTGCCATAGACAAAGTTTTGACGTTCTAATGCCATTACTTTTTCTTTTTTCTTGGACATGGCTCTTCGTACTAAATCTGAACGTCCAAGGCTGTAGCCTGCAAGGTCTCGAACAATCTGCATTACCTGTTCCTGATATACAATACATCCATAGGTTGAATCCAAAATTGGTTCAAGCTCCGGACAGTCATAGGTTATCTGAGAGCGATTGTTCTTTCCTTTTATATATTTTGGTATGAAATCCATTGGTCCGGGTCTGTAGAGGGATATACCTGCTATTACATCCTCAAGACTGGTTGGTGCGAGCTCTTTCATAAAGGACTTCATTCCCGAGCTTTCCAGCTGAAATACTCCGTCAGTTTTACCGGAAGCTATCAGTTCATAAACTGCCGGATCGTCATAATTGATATTTTCTATTGAAAAATCTATTCCACGTCTGCGAACCATTCTCTCTACATTCTGAATAACCGTAAGATTTCTAAGTCCTAGGAAATCCATCTTGAGTAGGCCAAGCTCTTCTAACAGTGGAGCTTCGTACTGGGTAGTTATTACATCATCGGAGCTTTTCTGGAGCGGTACATATTCATCTGCAGGTGCATTTGCTATAATTACACCACAGGCATGGACTGATGAATGTCTTGGCAGTCCTTCAAGCCTTTTGCAGATTGATATTAGCTCTTCAACCTCTTCATCATCATTTATAAGCTGTTTAAGGTCCGGATTTAATTCAATAGCCTTATCAATTGTCATCTTGACATCATTAGGAACCATTTTAGCAATCATGTCACATTTGGAGTAAGGCAAATCCATTGCTCTGCCTACGTCTCTGATAACATTTTTAGCTGCAAGCGTTCCAAAGGTTATTATCTGAACAACCTTATCTTTTCCATATTTTTCTGTTACATAATCTATTACACGTTGTCTTCCTTCAGGCTCGAAGTCAATATCCAAATCGGGCATGGTTACTCGTTCCGGATTTAAGAAACGTTCAAAGAGAAGGTTATATCTGATTGGATCAATATTTGTGATTCCTAAGGTGTAGGCTACAATACTTCCGGCTCCTGAGCCTCGTCCCGGTCCTACCGGAATATCATTGTCCTTTGCAAAGCGAATATAATCAGATACAATAAGGAAATAGTTTACAAAGCCCATATCGTTAATTACTGACAACTCATAATTTAGTCTTGCCTGTTTATCTTCATAGGAATCCGGATATCTTTTCTTCAATCCCTCTTTACAAAGCTTTTCAAGATATTCGTAGGAGGTAAAACCTGCCGGAACTTCAAAAACAGGAAGCTTATATTCTCCGAATACTATCTCTACGTTACATCTTTCGGCTATCAGATGAGTATTGGAAATAGCCTCTTTTGCATAAGGGAAAAGCTCAGACATCTCCTCTTCGCTTTTCATATAAAATTGCCCGGCCTCATAACGCATTCTGTCTTCGTCATTTACTTTTTTCTGAGTCTGAATACAAAGGAGAATATCATGTGCTTTGTAATCTTCTTTGTAGGTATAATGAATATCATTAGTTGCTACTAATGGTATGCCTGTCTCTTCATTCATACGCATTATGGCCTGGTTTACAGTTTTCTGGGCGTCAATTCCATGGTCCTGCATTTCCAGGAAGAAATTATCTTCACCGAATACCTTCTTATAATAGAGAGCTATTTCTTTTGCCTCTTCATAAAAGCCTTTAGTTATGGCTGATGGTATTTCTCCTGCAAGACAGGCACTTAAGGCAATAATGCCTTCATGATATTTTTCTAAAAGCTCATGGTCTACACGCGGTTTATAATAGAAGCCTTCGGTAAAGCCTTTGCTTACTATTTTTATAAGATTCTGATAACCGGTATTATTTTCTGCAAGTAAAATCAAATGATAGTACCTGTCATCCGAGCTTTTGCCTTCTTTATCAAATCTTGAGCCAGGGGCTACATAGACTTCACAGCCGATTATAGGCTTGATTCCTGCAGCCTGACATTCTTTATAAAATTCTATAACACCATACATGACCCCATGATCAGTTATGGCCAGGGAATCGAAGCCGAGCTCAGCTGCCCTGGCAACCATTTCTTTGATTTTTCCGGCACCATCAAGAAGGCTGTAGCCGGTATGGACATGTAAATGTGTAAAATTCATATTTTCTAAAAACCTAACCTTTCGCAGTCAGTATAATATATGCTGTCAATAGTACGACAAAAACAACAGTTTCACATACAAGAAGAGCATTGCAACGACGGATATAACGTCTGTGCTGAAGTAATCTTCTTTTCTCACGTCTTTGCGCTATTTCTTCTTCTAATTGTTTTCGATATTCCAGACTTTCCTCGTCTTCGTAATCATATTCCGAGTCAGAAGCATCGTAATCATATTCTACGTCAGAATTTTCAAAAGCTCCAACCGAATCATACTCTGCATCATAGTCACTGTCCTCATCATAGCCTTCAGCCAAGTCGTAGTCATTATCTTCGGCATAATCCTCATCTGAAACGTAGTCATCATCTCTGTCATAGCTATCATTCGGAGCATAACCATAATTGCGTCTTTGCGAGTCAGCCCTTACATTCCTAACTTTTGATTCGTTTTTCGTAGTCTGAATTTTTCTATCGTACTTTTGCATATATTACTCCCTTGTCCAATAAGCTTTAGTGATTTTTTGATGAAATTCAGCCGTTCATTTTTGCAACTATTGCTTCTACTGCCTCTTGTTCATCAGGTCCATCCGCCATTATTTTTCCTTTTATACCTTTGCAGTCAAGCAAATTAGTCATACCAATAATGCTTTTTGCATTTACACGCTTTGTTCCAACCTCAAAATATATGGATGATTTAAACTGGTCTACAACTCTTACAATACCTGCTATTGTTCTGGCATCAGCATCATCATGAAATTTAATTTCAATTTCTCTTATAGTCATAATTAATACCTCCTTAGGATTTAATTTTTGCCGCATAATCCATCAGTCTTTGTAGGCGGTGATTGACTCCCGACCTTCCAAGTGGTGGATTAACAAGTTCCCCCAATTCCTGAAGTGAAGCTTCAGGATTATCAATTCTTAAAAGAGCCATCTGCTTTAAGGTGTCCGGTAATGCCTCAAGCCTGCCCTCTTTGATTATTAAATTTATTGCTTCAAGCTGCCTTTGACCGGCACTTGCAGCTTTTTTTATGTTGCTTACTTCACAGTTAACTCTGCGATTTACATTGCCTCTGGTTTCCCGAACTATTCTGGCATTTTCAAAATCCAGCATTGCCTTACTGGCTCCTAGTTCTATAAGCAGGTCTGAAATTGCGGAGCCGTCTTTTAAATAAACCGGAAAAAAGCCTTTTCTTTTTGTCATATTCGCTTCAGGAGAAAAGCTCTTCATTATATTTTTTAAAGCTAAGGCTTCAGCCTCATCAGCTACATTTACTTCAAAATGATAAGACTTCAAGGGATCACTCATGCTTCCCTTTACGAGAAAGGCTCCTCTTAAAAAAGCAGCTTTTTCAGCTCTACTTTCTAAAGTACCTCTGAATTTAAATTTGCCGGCTATCTCGACTCCGTCATATTTACCTGTATTTTTAATGCCTAACATAGCAAAAAGATTTTTTATTGTTCTTCTGCCCGTTATTTCGATTCCGTATTCTGCTGTCTGATGATGACGTCTTACAAAAAAATCAACTTCAAGCTTAAAGGCGTCCTTCAAAAGCAAAATCAGTTTTTTGGTTGTGCTGATATGCTCTGATAAGAATCTCAATCTTACAATTTCAAGGCTGTCAAGATATTCTGTAGTTCCAAAAACCAATAGTGAAGCTATTTCAGCACTCATTGCTCTTTTGTCTGTCGGAACAGCTCTTGTGAGCTCTTCCTTGAGGTCTGATGAAAAGGACATTAATATGGAAACTCCCCTAACATTCGTACTTCAGTTTCGAGACAGACTCCAAACTGTTCATATATTTTCTTTCGAACCTCTTCGATAAGCTTAAAAACATCTTCTGACGTTGCTTCTGATTTATTTATAACAAAGCCACAATGCTTCTCACTTATCTGAGCTCCTCCTACTGTGAAGCCTCGAAGTCCTGCATCATCTATAAGCTTGCCGGCAAAATAACCAACAGGTCTTTTGAAGGTTGAGCCTGCACTTGGATATTCAAGTGGCTGTTTATCTCTTCGTCTTTGGTTGAGATCAGCTATTATTGCAAGTGATTCTTTGGCATCTCCCTTATCAAATATAAACTCTGCACTAATTACAAATAATCCTTCACGAAGAATTTTTGAATTTCTATAGGAAAGGTCAAGCTCTTCCTTAGAGAGCTCAAGAATTTCAAGCTCCTTTGTTAAAACTGTTGCACTGCTTATAATGTCTTTGATTTCGCCGCCATAAGCTCCGGCATTCATGGCAACGGCGCCACCTATGCTTCCCGGTATTCCTGCCGCAAATTCAGTTCCTTTGTAGCCTGCTTTTGCGACTGCCTTTGCAAATGCTGAAAGGGAAGCTCCGGCAGGCACTAAAGCCTTGCCTCGACCATCAGCAAGTGGTTCAATTTCAGGTGTATAGCCTGCATTTTTCATTATTATAACAATTCCCGGAAGTCCTTTGTCTGAAACAAGAATATTACTTCCGAAGCCCAATACTACATAAGGTATAGCATTATCCTTTGCATAGCTGACTGCTGCCTTTAGTTCTTCACCATTTTCTGCATAAACTACTGCATCGGCCTTTCCACCGATTTTAAAGGTTGTATGAAGCGCCATCGGCTCATCAAACAATATCTTATCTTCGTTAAATAACATTTTCAAATTTTCTACAGGATATCTGCCCACTATAATTCACTCCTCAATAACATTATTTGCTAATAAGCATTCTGGCTGCTCCGTAGATTCCTGCATCGTTGCCAAGCTCTGCAAGCTTAAATTCCTTGTTCTGAAGAGCCTTCATAATATTGTTATTGTAATGTTTCTTAATTGCATCAATTAAAATAGCACCTGCACGACTAACGCCTCCACCTACTACATAGGCCTGAGGATCAACAGAGGCTGATACATGTGAAAGAGCAAGAGCAAGATATTTGCCAAGTGTATCAACAAGCTCTAAGGCTACAGCATCACCTTTTTTGGCTTCATCAAAAATATCCTTTGCTGTAAGTGTCTCAAAGCTGTTAAGGGAAGTCTCTGCACCTTTTGCGAGAGCCTTCTTTGCCATTCTTACAATACCTGTTGCTGAAGCATACTGCTCAAGATGACCATGACCGCCACAGCCACATACATCCTCTTCATCAGGATTTACAATGATATGACCGATTTCTGCTGCTGCTCCATTTGAGCCGCAAAGAATATTGCCATCAAGTATAATTCCTCCACCTACGCCGGTGCCAAGTGTAATCATTACACAGGAATCGTAGCCACGTCCGCCACCCTTCCACATTTCTCCAAGGGCTGCTACATTTGCATCATTTCCTGCCTTAATTTTGAAGCCTGTGAGGTCGTTCATTATCTGAGCAACGTTCATTGTTCCCCAGCCAAGGTTTGGACACTGAAGAACTGTACCATCATCGAGAACAGGTCCCGGTATTCCCATTCCTATTCCTAAAACACTTTCTCTTTCAATAAATTTTTCCTGAATTTTTGCATTTACTGCATTTGCTATATCTCTTGGAACATTTTCTCCGTGATTAGTACGATCTGTTGTGATTTCCCATTTGTCAAGAAGCTCTCCTGTTGAAGTGAATAAACCACATTTTACTGTTGTTCCTCCGATATCTATTCCAAAAATAAATTGTTCCATTTTTAATTATTCAGGTATTCCTGAATTTCTCCTTTCTTGTTAATGCTGTTGTGCTGTTTGATTTTATCAGCTGTTCATGAGATTCTGGGTTACTCTCTTGTAAAGCTCTTGTGCTGCATTGTAGCCCATCTTCTTCTGTCTGTAATTAATTGCTGCCGACTCGCAGATAATTGCAAGATTACGTCCCGGTCTTATAGGAATATTGTGAACCGGTACTTTGTTGCCTAAGAATTCTGTATAGCTGTCTTCGAGTCCGAGTCTGTCATATTCTTTATCTTTTACCCAGTCCTCTAATTTAATTACGAGATTAATTGTCTGGGTATCTTTAACACTCTGTACACCGAAAAGAGTCTTTACATCAATGATTCCTATACCTCTTAATTCGATGAAGTGTCTGGTTATGTCAGGAGCACTTCCAACAAGGGTATTGTCTGAAACCTTTTTGATTTCAACCACGTCATCAGATACGAGTCGATGACCTCTCTTTATGAGTTCAAGAGCTGCCTCACTTTTACCAATTCCGCTTTCACCTGTAATCAGCACACCTTCACCACAAATTTCTACCAAAACGCCATGAATAGAAACTCTTGGTGCAAGCTCTACCTTTAAAATTCGTACAAGCTCAGCAACCATAGTGCTGGTCTCTCTGCCTGTCTTTAGGATAGGTACATTTTTATCCACTGCCAGCTTTTTAAAGCCCGGACTTACTTCAAGATCACGACAGAAAATGATGCATGGTACATGATAATCCATGAGTCGACCAAAGCACAAATGTCTTTCTTCACTGGTCATCATGTGATACATATATGAATATTCAACATTTCCAATGAGCTGGATTCTGTCCTTTTCAAAATTTTCAAAGAAACCGGTAAGCTGTAATGCCGGTCTGTTTATTTCCGGACGTGTAATTTCAACCTCCGAAATGTCTATCTCCGGTGTTTCATTTGTAAGATTTAATAGTTCCATTAATTTGGTTAATTTTACTGTATAATCCATGTCACCCTGTACCTTTCTGTTTTTTCACATATATAACAATTATACAATTTTACACAGTGAATGTAAAGAAATTTGTCTAGTTATCACCACTTTTTATGAAAAAATTCGTATACATTTTCTGCTGATTTGACGTTCATGCCGTCAATAGCAGTAAGTTCTGAAAGGCTTGCATTCTTTATTTCGTCTATATTCTTAAAATGCTTCATAAGTGCCTTTCGTCTGGCCGGTCCAATTCCGTTAATATCGTCTAAAATTGAATGTATCTGATTCTTATTTCTAAGTGATTTATGATATTCAATTGCGAATCGATGGGTTTCATCCTGGATTCTTGTCAAAAGCTTGAAGCCTTCTCCATGAGTATCTATCGGCAACTCCACATTATTAAAATAAAGTCCTCTGGTTCGGTGATTGTCATCTTTTACCATGCCACAAACAGGAATTTTAAGTCCTAATTCCTTAAGCACTTCCTCGGCAATATTTACCTGTCCCTTGCCACCATCCATTAAAAGCAAATCCGGAAACCTTCCAAAGCTTGTTTTCATACCGGATTCATTCTCATTTTCAGCTATTCCATGCTCAAAGCGTCTTGTAAGCACTTCCTTCATACAGGCATAGTCATCCGGTCCTTCTACGGATTTAATGCGAAATTTTCTGTAATCACTTTTTTTCATTTTTCCATTTTCACAGACAACCATTGAGCCTACATTGAGAAAGCCACTTATGTTTGAAATATCATAGGACTCCATTCTGACTACGTTTTGCAGTCCTACAAGGTCTGAAATTTCCTTTGCTGCGAGTATTGTCCTTTTTTCTTCACGTTTGAGCTTTTCCAAATCCTGTCTTAGAACCATGCGTGCATTTTCTTTTGCAAGCTCAATCATTTTTTCTTTGCTTCCCAGCTTCGGTGTGAGAATTTTAACTTTTCTGCCACGAAGTCCTGTAAGCCATTCTTCTATGACTTCCTTATCTTCAGGAATAACCTCGCAAAGGATTTCGGTCGGTACATAGGGTGTTCCTGAATAATACTGTTTTATGAAATTTCCAAGTATTTCCTCGCCCGAGAGTTCATCAACGCCATTCAAATAATAATGCTCTCTTCCTATCATACGTCCGTCACGCATAAAAAATACCTGAACAACTGCCTGTCCCCTGTCTGCGAAGTAGGAAATGATGTCCCTTTCGGCTGTTTTAAAGTCTGAGGCTTTTTGTTCTTCTTTAAGAGCTTTAATGGCATTAATTTTATCCCGATAATCGGCAGCCAGTTCAAATTCCATTTTTTCACTTGCCTCATACATTTTTGCAGTGAGCATTTTTAAAATTTTATCTGTATCACCATTTAGAAATTTGATTATATCATCAATTATTTCTCTGTAGGCCTCCTCGGTAATACCACCACAGCAGGGTGCCTCGCACTGTCCGATATGATTATAAAGGCATGGCCTGTCAAAGCTGGTTTTATCATTGATAACTCTGGTACAGGAGCGAAATTTGTAAAGTCTTTTTAAAAGCTCCATCGTTTCATTGCAGGCTGTAACATTTGTGTAAGGTCCAAAATATTTTTCTTTATCACGAAGCATTTTTCTTGTAATGAATACACGCGGAAATTTTTCTGAAACAGTAATCTTAATATAAGGATACATTTTATCGTCCTTAAGCATTGTATTATACTTTGGACGATGCTCCTTTATCAGATTACATTCGAGGACCAAGGCCTCTTTTTCAGAATCGACGATAATATATTCAAACCATGAAATCTGTGATACCATTTTTCGAATTTTGGGCATAAGCCTTGCCGGATCCTGAAAATACTGTCTGACACGATTTTTCAGAACCTTAGCTTTACCCACATAAATTATTTCATCATGACTGTTATGCATGATATATACTCCCGGATTTGCCGGCAGTTTTTTTAATTCTTCTTCTATAACGAACACTTTACCACCTATTAATAAAGGCCATGAAAGCATTTGTTCCATGGCCTTATTTTTTAGATTCAATCTTAATCCAAAGTAATTTCTGTCACTTCTTCTGACTGCACTGAATCAGCTTCGGAAGTGGTTTCTTCTACAATTTTACTGTCAGAGCCTGAAGTCACAGCTTCTGTTGCTTTTTCAGCCGAAGTAGTAACATTTGCTTCTGTAAGCAATACTTCGGAAGCAGCTTCCGAGGCTCCATCTTCTGACTTTCTTTCAGCAAGCACTCTATGGAAGATTTCCATAAATTCCTCACCTGTGATTGTTTCTTTTTCAAGCAGGAAGGCTGCTACTGCATCCAAAATATCAAGATTGTCAAGAATAAGCTTCTTTGCATTAGCATAACACTCTTCCATGATACGTCTTACTGCATCATCAATCTTTGAAGCGTAGGTATCACTACAGTTAAGCACCAGTCTGTTGTCGAGATACTGATCCTGAACTGTTTCGAGTGCTACAAGTCCAAATTCATCACTCATACCAAATCTGGTAATCATCTGTCTGGCCATTGAAGTAGCTCTTTCTATGTCATTGCTGGCACCTGTTGTTATTGTCTCAAGCTTAATTTCCTCTGCTGCACGTCCACCACAGAAAATCTTGATATCTGTGAGGATTTCTTCTTTAGAGTTGAGATATTTTTCCTCTTCAGGAACCTGCATTGTATAACCGAGAGCACCCTTTGTTCTTGGTATGATTGTAATTTTCTGGACCGGCTCGGCATTTTTATGAAGTGCAGCTACGAGTGCATGACCAACCTCGTGGTAGGCAACGATACGCTTTTCTTCCTGGCCTAAAATTCGGTCCTTCTTTTCCTTACCTGCAAATACAACCTCAACAGATTCCATAAGATCTGCCTGTGTAACAACAGTTCTTCCCTGCTTTACAGCAAGAATTGCGGCTTCATTTATCATATTGGCCAGGTCTGCACCAACTGCACCGGCGGTTGCCTTTGCAATTGCTTCGAGGTCAACATCCTCGTGCATTAAAACGTCTTTTGAGTGAACCTTAAGTATTGCAATTCGCCCTTTCAAATCAGGTCTGTCTACTATTATACGTCTGTCAAAACGACCCGGTCTTAGGAGTGCCTTATCAAGCACCTCCGGTCTGTTGGTTGCTGCAAGTACTACAATGCCCTTTGTTGCATCAAAGCCATCCATCTCGGCAAGGAGCTGATTGAGAGTCTGCTCTCTTTCGTCATTACCGCCACCGAATTTTGAATCACGACTCTTTCCGATTGCATCAATTTCATCGATGAAAATGATACATGGTGCCTGTTCTGCCGCATCCTGGAAAAGGTCACGCACTCTTGATGCACCGACACCGACAAACATTTCAACGAAATCGGAGCCTGAAATCGAGAAGAAAGGTACACCGGCTTCTCCTGCAACTGCCTTTGCAAGAAGTGTCTTTCCTGTTCCCGGAGGTCCTACGAGAAGAGCTCCTTTAGGAAGCTTTGCACCGATACGGGTATATTTCTCAGGGGAGTGAAGAAAATCTACAAGCTCGACTACTGAATCCTTAGCTTCTTCTTCACCTGCGACATCCTTAAAGGTTATTTTAATGTCTTTTTGGGAAACCATTCTTGCCTTGCTTTTACCAAAGCCGCCGATTCCACCATTTTTAAACATAGGTCTGAAGCAGAGATACATTATACCAAATACAAGTCCAAATGGAAGTACCCATTCAAGAATAAATTCCATGATTGGTGAAGTACTTTCATTATCTATGCCAAAATACTTTACATCATGAGAGGTAACAAGGTCTCTGACATCGCTGTCTATGTCATAGCCGACATAATATTTTTTGCCGCTTGTTTCATAATCCTTAGGATAGATTACATATCTGCTGTTTTCGTAATCGGACTCTACATGATCTACCTCGTCATTTTCAAGCATATCCTCGAATTCGATATAGTCTATTGTTTCTGTCTTTTGAGACTCAATCATAGATTGAGCATAATATATTCCGACGACCAGCATCAGGCTGGCAACAATCAGAACTATTATCATATTTTTATTGTTCTTTTTCTTGTTACTGTCGCCGTTATTATTATTTTGATTATTTCCGTTGTCCAAATAGCACCTCCATTATAATGGATATCTTTTTAAGACTTTTTCACTTTTTGCCTTTAGTCACTTTCAATAAAGTCAGATACCCTTATGCATTATAATAAAATTCTTATGCTTTAGCAAGGACTTAAAAGTAAAATCTTTGTGAAAACTATCCAATTAGCCTTTTTAATTTGTTTTAATTTTTTCCTTTTAATTTTTTACTATCCGTAGTATAATGGCAAGGTATTTTATTTTTAATATTGTATACTTGTATGCAATGTGTACTTTATATAATAGGAGGAATTACCATGAGCGTAAAATATGTTTTCGTAACAGGTGGCGTAGTGTCCGGTCTTGGAAAGGGTATTACTGCTGCGTCCTTAGGTCGCCTTTTAAAAGCAAGAGGCTATCAGGTAACAATGCAGAAATTTGATCCATATATCAATATTGACCCGGGTACAATGAATCCGATTCAGCATGGTGAGGTTTTCGTTACAGACGATGGTGCTGAGACTGACCTTGACCTCGGACATTACGAGAGATTCATTGATGAAAGCCTTAATA
>CAZVBH010000038.1:0-20117 GCA_964625275.1 uncultured Lachnoclostridium sp. | reverse complement strand
AATAGTAAAAAGTCCCACCGTTTAAAACGGGGGACTATATCAAAGCGGATATTCGCAATCCGCTTCGCTACTTGCTCATAACCTTAAAGCCACTTCGTGGCCCATCAGTAGGAGTCCAGCCTCCTACTGATGCTGAAAAGTCATGTTACCCCAAAAGTTAGACTTTTAGGGGTAACATGACTTTTCAGATAAGGTTAAAATAAAAAAATGCGGATGGCGGGACTTGAACCCGCACGAAGTCACCTCCGGCAGATTTTGAGTCTGCTGCGTCTGCCATTCCGCCACATCCGCATACTCAGCCATTATAGCACAGCATAGTCTAATATGCAAGAAAAATATGGAGAAATTATGGATTGCAAACAATGTGAAAAATGTATAGATGATTATATTAACAATTGTCTGGATGAAAATCTTATGGATGATTTTATAAAACATTTAGATAATTGTGAAGCATGTAAAGAAGAATTGGTTGTCAATTATTCTCTTTTGACGGCTCTTAAGCAGCTTGATACAGGTGAAGAAATGAGCTCTGATTACGAAGCTGAGATATTAAACAGAATTGTCAGTTATAAAGAAAAGAAGCATAATGCTTTTAAAAGAAGAATTTATACATATATCATTACATTCATATTATGCTTTGCAATAGTATTAATTGCCATGATAATTGGTCATCCTGAAGGTATAGAATATAGTGAAAACTCAACTGATACAAAAATTCAGTTTGACTATGACGGAGTGGCTGCTGAATATGATTATGTTAATAGTACAATAGATGAATATAATACTCAGATTATAGAGTATCTTCATTCAAAATAGATGCTTTAAGCTAGTATCCTATAAAAGATAATAATGCTGTTTAAGTAATCAGCAGAACGGAGCCTGGTATGGAACAAAAGGAATTTTTATTAATTATTGACGGATCAAGTCTACTTTCTACACAGTTTTATGGAAATCTTCCCAAAGAGATTTTGAAGGAGAGAAATCCCGAGGAGCGCGAAAAGTATTTTGGAAAGATAATGAAAACCAGTAAAGGCGTTTATACAAATGGCATTTATGGTTTTTTAAGAACACTTTTCAGTCTCATTGAACATCAAAAGCCAACTCATATTGCCGTTACCTGGGATTTAACCAGGGATACATTTCGTAGAGAAATGTATGCTGATTATAAAGCAAACAGGTCAGAAACCATGTTGCCTTTGAAGCAGCAATTTGAATTATGTCAGAATATTCTTACTAAAATTGGTATTACACAATTTATGGACATGCGCTATGAGGCAGATGATTTTTCAGGCAGTCTCGCTAAAAAATTCAAAGCTATAATGCCTGTCTTTATTCTTACAAAGGATCATGACTATCTTCAGTTAGTTGGAGACAATGTTTATCTTTGGCTTATGATGAATGATCAGGCAAAGGCTGATGATTTTTATAAAAGACATCAGCTTGATAAATCAAAATTTAATTCGCCTGACAAGTCTGTATTTCTCGACAGGGAGCTTATAAAAAAGGAATTTGGAATTTATCCTGAGAGTGTGCCTTCCTTAAAAGGTCTTATGGGTGATTCTGCTGACAATATAAAGGGCGTACCGGGAATTGGTGACAAAACTGCTACTGCTTTAATTGGTTATTATGAAACCATAGATAAGCTTTATGATGAAATTCATTCAAACAATGATGCAAAAGCCCTGGCAGCCAAGTGGAAGAGTGAATTGGGTATTTCCAGAAATCCTATTAATTTTCTGATAAAAGAGTCTGACACTGATTTGGTTGGAGAAAAAGCTGCCAGACTAAGTGAAAAGCTGGCAACAATAATTACAAATCTTGATATTGAAAAATCAATAGATGATTTAAAGCTTTCTCTAGATGGACCTGCATGTGCTAAGGTCTTAGATGAGCTTGAGATTACATCAATTAAATTGCCACAGGGCTTAGCTGAGAAAAAAGATGATTTTTTTGAGGACTATAAAGGTCTTACAGTAATTGATAATCTCAATCTGTATATGGAATATGTAGATAAGGTTAAAGAAGAATTTAAAGAAGCTGAATTTTCAGCAGGCTTTAATTTTGAGGATGGCGAGCTGGTTCAGTATAGCGTTTATAATGGCAAAAATATTTATTGCTTTAAGGCCGAGGGCTTTATCATGCCTGCAGCTCTAATAGAGGACTTTAGTGAAATACTTAAAAATTCAAAACGGATTATTTGTTTTGAATTTAAGCAAATTGCAGACCTTACTGATTCTGATTTCGATGATTGTGCCTTGATGCATTATCTGCTTGTGCCAAATAATTCAAATCATGATTCAAATGCAGTATTGAAATACTTTAATCATAGTAGTGTCGATGATTTAGGCTGCCCAAGTGCAATTTCTGCCTATACTGCCTTTAAGGAAAGTGGAGAGCTTCTTGATAATCTTGAATTTCAAAATCTAAAGTCTGTTTATGAGAAAATAGATAAGCCATTGGTAAGGGTACTCAAAGAGATGGAAAACAATGGTATCAGATGCTCGGCAGAGGTTTTAAAGGAACAGGGTGCAGAATTAAAAAAGGCGCTGGATGATTATGAGGATGAAATATATTTCTTTGCAGGAGAAGAATTTAATATAAATTCTCCTAAGCAGCTTGGAGAGGTGCTTTTTGACCATTTAGGTATTAAGGGTGGTAAAAAAACTAAGACAGGCTATTCCACCAGTGCAGATGTTCTTGAAAAACTTCAGGATAAGCATCCTATTGTAAAAGCAGTTCTTAATTACAGACAGCTTTCTAAGCTTATGTCAACCTATATTGAAGGTCTTCAAAAGACAATAGGTGAGGATGGAAGAATCCATTGCACCTTTAATCAGACTGTTGCTGCAACAGGAAGACTTTCCTGTACAGAGCCTAATCTCCAAAATATACCGGTCAGAGAAGAGCTTGGCAGACAAATAAGAAAAGCATTTGTCCCTAAAGAGGGCTGCGTATTCGTTGATGCTGATTATTCTCAAATTGAGCTTAGAATTTTAGCTCATATGGCAGGTGATGAATCGCTGATTGAAGACTATAAGAATTCAAGAGATGTTCATCAGGCTACTGCAGCCAGCGTATTTGGAGTTCCTTATGATGAAGTAACTAAGGAACAGCGCAGAAATGCAAAAGCAGTAAATTTTGGAATTGTTTATGGTATAAGCTCCTTTGGACTTGGTCAGGATTTGGATATACCAAGAAATCTGGCTAATGAGTATATAAAAAAATATTTCGAACAATATCCTGCCATCAAAAAATATCTTGATGGCCTGGTTGCACATGCAAAAAAATATGAGTCTGTAAAGACTTTATATGGAAGAATAAGACCGATACCTGAGATACATTCAAGCAATTTTATGCAAAGAAGCTTTGGCGAAAGAATTGCAATGAATTCTCCAATTCAGGGTACAGCTTCAGATATTATGAAGATTGCTATGATTCGCGTCAGTGAAGCTCTTAAAAAAGAAGGACTTGAGGCCAAAATGCTGCTTCAAATTCACGATGAAATTTTAATTGAAGCACCAATTAATGAAAAGGATAAGGTTCAAGAGCTTCTTATAAGAGAAATGAAGAATGCGGCAGAGCTTAAAGTTAGCCTTGAGGTTTCTTCAGGAGCTGCCGATAATTGGTATGATTTAAAGTAATAGTAGTGTAAATATTAGTTATGAGCAAGTAGCGAAGCGGACCTTGAATATCCACTTTGATTATTAGTTATCAGCTGATAAAATGAATTTTAAACAATATTAATTTAGAGGCAAAATATGGTAATTGGATTGACGGGCGGAGCCGGTTCAGGCAAGTCCTTTGTGTCAGATATAATAAAAAATAAATTTGGCTATCCTGTAATTGACTCGGACAGTGTAACAAAGGAACTGATGAAGCCGGGACAGGAGATTTATAATAAAATTATTGAAGCTTTTGGTAAAGACATACTTAATGAAAATAAAGATATAGACAGACCGAAGCTTGCATCAATAGTTTTTAATAATCAGGCAAAGCTTTTACAATTAAATTCTCTCACTCATCCAGCTACTGTTGATGAAATAAAGAGAAGAATTAAGCAGTATGAGAATGAAGGAATTCAATATATTTTTGTCGAATCGGCCATTCCCTTTGAAGCCTGTTATGAAAAATTTTGCGATGAGTTTTGGTATGTACGAGCTACAGCCTGTGATAGGGCAAAGCGACTTAAAAATACTCGTGGTTATAGTGACGAAAAGATTAAGAGCATTTTAAATACACAGGATAATGATGAGTTTTTCCTTAAGCGTTGCAAAAGGGTTATTGACAATCCAATAGGCTGTGAGGAAGACCAAATAATTAGAAATATTGAAAAATTAATCTTTGATTAATTTAGTTATTTTACATTGCGTATATTTGTGTCATGTGATAGAATGTACGGAGGTTTTAATAACCTGAAAGGAAGTGTTTTTTGTGATAAGAATTGCCATAATTGCAAGCGGCAGTTCCGGAAATTGTATATATATAGGCTCTGATGATACTCATCTGCTCGTAGATGCGGGAGTAAGCTGTAAAAGAATTGAAGAAGGACTTATTGGCTTTGGCATTAATCCTGACGAGCTTTGTGGAATCTTGGTTACACATGAACATTCAGATCATATTAAAGGAATTGGTACCTTTGTTAAAAAGCATAAGATACCTGTTTATGGTACAATAGAAACCTTAGCAGCAATGAAAAGAAGTCAGTGTGCAAAGGCTGTTCCTATGGAGCTTATGATACATACTATTGCAAACTCCAGCTTTAATATAGGCGACATTGCAATTACGGTAACAGAGACATCACATGATGCAGCTCATTCTGTTTGCTACAGATTTGAAAATTCAGCCGGAATAATTGCTATGGCAACTGACCTTGGAAAATATGACGATAGGATAATAAGTCACCTTTCAGGTGCAGATATTTTATATTTGGAGTCAAATTATGATCATGAAATGCTGATGGTAGGAAATTATCCTTACTATCTTAAATGCAGAATTGATGGAGACTTAGGTCATCTTTCGAATGACTGTTCTGCGGAGCTTATTGAAAAGGTATTGCATCCCGGCTTAAAGCATGTAATTCTTGCTCATTTGTCGCATGAAAATAATTATCCCGAGATTGCATACAGAACACATTTAAATATGATTAATGATGCTTGGAGCTTTAAAAGTGCCAAACCAACCTTGGATGTTGCACTTAGAGACGTTCCATCAGTAGCATATGAAATAACGGAGGAAAATTTTAGTTATGAAGAAAACAATAATAACTGTTGTGGGTAAAGATTGTGTAGGCATTATAGCAAAGGTATGTACCTTTTTGGCTGACCACAAAATTAATATTCTTGATATTTCACAAACTATAGTATCAGGATATTTTAATATGATGATGATTACTGATATTGTAGATGCAGATATAGATTTCCTTTCAATTCAGAATGGTCTTGATGCAATCGGAAAAGAAATCGGCTGTCAGATTAAGACACAGGATGAAGCTATTTTTGACATGATGCATAGAATCTAACTATTATGGTTATGAGCAGTTAGCATAGCAAATTGCGAATATCTACTTTGAGTGGTTATTAAGAGTTGATTTTATCAGGAGGCAGAAGTGATAAATTTAAAAGAGGTACTTGAGACCAATGAAATGATTCAGAAGGAAAACCTGGATGTAAGAACTATTACTATGGGTATCAGCCTTCTTGACTGCATTGACAGTGATTTAAATAAATTAAATGAAAATATCTATAATAAAATTACAAGGCTTGCAGAAAATCTTGTTTCTGTAGGTAATGAAATTGAAAAGGAATATGGAATTCCGGTTGTAAATAAGAGAATTTCAGTTACACCAATTGCACTTATAGGTGGTGCGGCTTGCAAGTCACCGGAGGATTTTGTAACAATTGCAAAGACTCTCGATGCGGCAGCAAAAAAAGTGGGTGTTAACTTCCTTGGAGGTTATTCAGCCTTAGTTTCAAAGGGAATGACAAAAGCAGATAAAATGCTTATTGAATCTATTCCTCAGGCTCTTGCTCAGACAGAATTTGTCTGCAGCTCATGTAATGTCGGCTCAACAAAGACCGGAATAAACATGGACGCAGTAAAGCTTATCGGTGAAAAAATAATTGAAGCAGCAGAGCTTACAAAGGAAAATGATTCTATCGGTTGTGCAAAATTCGTTGTATTTTGTAATGCACCTGATGACAATCCTTTTATGGCCGGAGCCTTCCATGGTGTTACAGAGGCTGATGCAATTATCAATGTCGGAGTCAGTGGTCCCGGAGTAGTTCTCAGGGCACTCGATGTTGCAAAGGGCAAGGATTTTGAATTCCTTTGTGAAACCATTAAAAAGACAGCATTTAAGATTACCAGAGTTGGCCAGCTTGTCGCTAAGAGAGCTTCAGAAATGCTTGGTATTCCATTTGGTATCGTGGACCTTTCTTTAGCACCAACTCCGGCGATTGGTGATAGTGTTGCTGACATCTTAAAGAGTATCGGACTTGAGCATCCTGGCGCACCTGGAACTACAGCTGCACTTGCACTTTTAAATGACCAGGTAAAGAAGGGTGGAGTAATGGCATCTTCTTATGTAGGTGGTCTTAGTGGAGCATTTATTCCTGTCAGTGAGGATCAGGGAATGATTGATGCCGTAAATGCCGGCAGTCTTACGATAGAAAAGCTTGAGGCAATGACCTGTGTATGCTCCGTTGGCTTGGATATGATTGCAATTCCGGGAGATACAAAAGCAACAACCATTAGTGGTATTATTGCTGACGAAATGGCAATTGGTATGGTTAACCAGAAGACCACTGCAGTTCGTCTTATTCCTGTCATTGGAAAGGGAGTTGGCGATACTGTAGAATTTGGCGGACTTCTTGGATATGCTCCAATTATGCCTGTAAATACATTCTCATGTGATGAATTTGTAAATCGTACAGGAAGAATACCAGCCCCAATTCACAGCTTTAAAAACTAAAGGATAATGAGGATAAAGCATGTCATACAGCAGATATGATGATGAGTTTTATGATGAGGTAGAACAGGCTCTTAGAAGAAAATATGGTGATGCTCCCATTGAAGAAGAGCCACCGCTTCGAAGGTCTGACAGAAGCCTTTCCCGCGCTCAGCGCAAAAGGCTCGAGCAGGCACGCATAAAGCTGGAAAAAAAGAAAAAGCGTAAAAAAAGATTAAAAGTATTTGTTATTGTTTTACTGCTTTTATGTGCATTTGGTATATTTTTGGTTTTTACTAAGCCCGGACAAAATATTTTGCTTAGAATTGCCAGTACTTATGCAGGCTTAAAGATGAATAATGATGATTCTGTAGTATTTACAGCTCCGGAAAATGTACCGGAGGGCTGGATTTATGATGAAAATGTTGTAAATGTCCTTTTAGTCGGTATCGAACAAAATGGTGGGGCAAATAATACTGACAGTATGATGCTGGTTTCTGAAAATCGTGAAACAGGACAGCTTACACTGGTTTCATTTTTGCGTGATACCTATGTGGAAATTGACGGACTTGGAGTATGGAGAAAACTAAACTATGCTTACAGTCATGGCGATGGAATGAGTACAACAATAAATACGATTCAGAATACCTATCATATTTTTATAGATGGTTATGCATCAGTTGATTATGCAAGCTTTGAAGATGTTATTGATAAGCTCGGTGGAGTTGATATTGAGATAACTCAAAAAGAAGCAGATTATCTTAATTCAACTAATTATATATCTGATTCATCAAACAGAACCCTTACCTCAGGTGTCAACCATTTTAATGGTAATCAGGCCTTGGGTTATTGCAGAGTCAGAAAGGTTGCTACTCTTGAGGGAGTAAATAATGACTATGGTCGAACTCTCAGACAGAGAAAGGTGGTTTCTGCTATATTTGATGAATATAAGGATCAGAATATACTTCAGATAAAGAGCACGACTGATTCAATTTTGGGCTCTTTGACGTCAAGTCTTACGAGTAAGCAAATATATACACTTCTTAGTGCATACAATAATCATCGTACAGATTCGATGAATTCTATAATGATTCCGGCAGAGGGCTACTTTACGCCTAAGACTGTTGACGGAGTTGGTTCTGTTTTGTCAATTGCCGGTTATGAACAGGACAATATTGATATTCTGCAGGCTACACTTTATGGAAAAGCAGCAGATGGTTATGTATTATCAGACTAGGTAATGAGCAAGTAGCGAAGTAAACCTTGAATATCCGCTTTTATTAAGTTGTGGACTTTCTAATAAGGTTACTTTTTTGGAGGTATTTATGGAAATTAGCTTATGGCGAGAAATGCTTTTGCCATATTCACTGGCTGTTGATGAGCTGGTAACTAAGTTTGAACATATAAAAAAAGCACAAAATGAGCTGGGGCTTTATTCACCAATATACAGTGTGTCAGGTCGAGTAAAAAGCATTGCTTCTATTCTTGATAAGACAATGAAGAAGCATATTCCTCTTGATAGAATAGAGGAGAATATATTTGATCTTGCAGGAGTAAGAGTTATCTGTCAGTTCTTGGATGACTGTATGGCTGTAGTTGAATATGTTAGAAAAAGAACTGATATGGAGATAGTTGAAGAAGAGGATTATATTTCTAATCCTAAGCCAAGTGGCTATAGAAGCTATCATCTAAAGGTCAAATATCAGGTTCAGCTGCTGGATGGACCTAAGGATATATTTGCAGAAATACAAATTCGTACGATGGGAATGAACTGCTGGTCAACAATAGAACATTCATTACAGTATAAATACAAAGGCAATATGCCTGAAGCTCTCAAGGTTAGTCTTAATGAGGCTGCTGCAAGAATGCTTGATTCTGAAAAAGAGCTTTCTACTGTTCGTGACGAAATTATGGAGGCTCAGGCAACAAAGGAAGAGCAGAATACACTGGTAAGTGATATTCTCATAACAATAATAAATATTTTTCAGAGCGTTTCAAGAAGAGAGGCGCTTAGAATACAAGATGAGTTCCTTGAAATTTACAGGCAGGATGATTATGAAAAGCTAAAGCATTTTGCAAAGGAACTTGATGTTATTGCGGAAGGATACGGAGTTCAGAGCTATGGCAATTAAATTACCGGAAAACTTTGAAACTAGGATGAAGGCACTATTAGGTGACGAGTTTGATGCTTTTTTAGCAAGCTATGATAAAAAAGATAAATCAGGAATACGTATTAATACACTAAAAATATCACCTGATGCTTTTGAAAAGCTTTCTAATTTCTCATTAAAAAAAATACCTTGGATTAATACCGGCTTTTATTATGGTGAGGACGATATTCCCTCAAAGCATCCATATTATTATGCAGGACTTTATTATATTCAGGAGCCTAGTGCGATGACGCCTGCGACTCTGTTTGATATTAAGCCGGGAGACAAAGTACTTGATATGTGCGCAGCTCCGGGTGGCAAGAGCACAGCCCTTGCAGCGAAGCTTGGAGGAACCGGATTACTTGTCTGCAATGATGTAAGTAACTCAAGGGCAAAAGCACTTCTTAAAAATATTGAGCTTTTTGGAGTAAGAAATGCGCTTGTACTTAGCGAATCAACCGCAAAGCTGGCTACCAGATTTTATGGTTATTTCGATAAAATTTTAGTTGATGCTCCTTGTTCAGGTGAAGGCATGTTTAGAAAGCAGCCTGCAATTATGAAAAACTGGGAGCAGTATGGCACAGGTTATTATGCAGACATTCAGAGGTCAATCCTACCTGATGCCGTCAAGATGCTTAAGCCCGGTGGAAAGCTTTTATTTTCAACCTGTACCTTCTCACCTGATGAGGATGAAGAAACCGTAGCATTTCTTCTGGATAAGTTTCCTGAACTTAAATTGGTTTCGCCTTATCCTGATAAAATGGCGGACTACTTTGATTCCTGTGGCTTTGATCATGGAAGAGCAGACTGGATGAAAAATGCTGTCCCCGGCATTGAAAAAACAATAAGGCTTTGGCCACACAGACTTGATGGAGAGGGTCATTTCCTGGCTGTTTTTGAAAAGAGTGCAGAAGCTCAATGCGACATGGCTTATCCTAAGGCTGTAAAAAAGGCAAAGCTGCCTCTGGAGCTGGAGGAGTTTTTAAAGCAGACTACAATTGACTATAAAAATTCTACAATTATAGAAAAAGACAGCAGATATTACATAGTATCTGATGAGCTGCCTGATGTGAGTGGACTTAGAATTTTGAGAAATGGACTTCTTTTAGGTGAAATGAAGAAGAATAGATTTGAACCATCTCAGGCACTTGCATGTGCACTTACACCTTCCGAGTATTCAAATACCTATGACTTATCCTCGGATAATCCTGATGTACTAAGATACTTGAAATGTGAAAGCATAGAAATTCCTGAAAATGTTCATGATGGCTACGTTCTAATTACCTGTGATGGCTTCAGCCTTGGCTTTGCCAAAGTGAAGGGCGGAAGCTTTAAGAACAAATATCTTCCGGGATGGAGACTTATGTGATGATGAGACTTGATAAATTTCTTACGACAACTACCAAGTATTCAAGAAGTGAGGTCAAGAAAATTATTGGCAAGGGCAATGTAAGTGTAAATGGAGCTGTCATTAAGAGCATTGACTTTAAAGTAAATGAAGAATCAGACGAGGTTAGCTGTCTTGGAATTCCTTGCTGCTATAAAAAGAATGTCTACTATATGCTTAATAAGCCTGCAAATTATATTTGTGCAAATGAGGATTCAAAATATCCTACGGTGATTGAGCTTTTTCCTGAAGAAGTGCGAAGGAAGATATTTTCTGTCGGCAGACTGGATATAGATACTGAGGGCTTACTAATAGTTACTGATGATGGAGATTTATCTCACAGACTTACAAGCCCAAAGAAAAACGTAACGAAAGTATATTTTGCAAAAGTAAAAGGTATTGCTAAGCCTGAATATAATGATATATTTAAGGCAGGTATTGATTTCAAAGAATTTACTTCAAGGCCGGCAGAATATAAGATTATATCTGTTGATGAGGATAATGAAGCTTCAGAAGTACTGATGTATGTAACCGAGGGTAAATTTCATCAGGTAAAGAGGATGCTTCATCATGTCGGACTTGAGGTTAATTATTTGAAGAGAATTTCGATTGGAAAGCTTTTACTTGATGAAAGCTTGGCTCCCGGTGAATTTAGAGAGCTGACTTCCACTGAGCTTGAAATGCTTAGATAAGATGAGCAGCTTAGACTTGATATTTGTGAAATAGGAAAAATTATGGATAAAATGCTAAAAAATAAACAGGCCGTTATTTTTGATTTGGATGGCACCTTGGTTGATTCCATGTGGCTATGGAAGCAGATTGATATTGACTATTTGATGAGATTTAATATTCCTCTTCCTGACGGACTTCAACAGGACATAGAAGGAATGAGCTTTTCAGAAACAGCAGTATATTTCAAAGAGCGTTTTCAAATTCCGGATTCTTTGGATAAAATTAAGGCTGACTGGAATGAAATGGCAATGGACTTTTACAAGCATAGGGTTTTTCTTAAAAATGGTGCTCTTGATTTCCTTAAGTATTTAAAAAAATCAGGCATTAAAACCGGAATAGCTACCAGCAATTCAAGAGAGCTTTTAAATGCAGTATTAGATGCTCTAAATATACATCATTATTTTGACAGTGTTCATGTGGCATGTGATGTATCTAAAGGTAAACCGGCTCCTGATATTTATCTTTTAGTCGCAGCTGAGCTCGGAATTAAACCTGAAAACTGTCTCGTATTTGAGGATATTTCTCAGGGAGTAATGGCAGGCAAGTCTGCCGGAATGCAGGTTTGTGGAGTGTTCGATGAATATGCAAAGATGCGTCATGACAATGTTAATGAATTAGCTGACTATTACATAAATGATTACATTGATATACTTGATGAGCTGAAAATATGTGTAAATTAAAACAGCTGATTATTACTTGAATGATTACTTAAATATACTTAAAAGGGATGCAAATATATGAAGAATTTAAAAAAAGGTACCTATGGTTATCTTAAACAAATGAAAACCAGAGATTTGATTTTTGTTTTAATATCCTTGGTTGTTGCACTTAGTGTATTTGGTATTGGTTTATATAAATTTAAAACTCGTGCCAATATAGCAACGGTAATTGCTATTTGCTCACTTTTGCCGGCCTGCAAGAGAATTGTAAATTTAATTATGGTTGTGCCTTTTAAGGCAATATCAAAAGCAGATTATGAACGCTTTGCCGAATATAAGGTTGACAATACAAGAGCCTATTTTGATGTGTTGTTTTCCAGTGAAAAGTATATAATGAAATTTGATCACTGTATAATGACTGAGAAGGAGCTGTATGCACTTTCTTCAATGAATAAGGAAAAAACAGCCTATTCTGAGAGCTATTTAAATGAGGCCTTCAAAAAAAGAGGAGTCTCAGTTAAGGTAAAGGTTTATCAGGCACCGGGCGACTATGAGCATTTGCTGAAGGTTATTAAAAATGAAAATGAACCCTGTGATGATGCATGGAGATTTTTTGAATCTTTGATGCTTTAGATAGTGAGGTAAATGTGAAAAGCTATATAGTTGATAAAAATAATGATGGACAAAGGTTAAATAAATACTGTGGTCGCATTCTGTCTGAAGCACCACAGTCTTTTGTTTATAAGATGCTTCGCAAAAAGAACATTACCCTAAATTCAAAAAAGGCTGATGGAGCTGAAATAATTAAAATGGGAGATGAAGTAAAATTTTTCCTGTCTGATGATACTTTTCAAAAATTTTCCAAAGAAGTCTCAGCTAATGAAAATATCAAAATTATCAAGGACGGAGATGTACTTGATGAAAAGGAAATAGTTTTTGAATCAGAGGATATTCTAATTGCATTTAAGAAGCCGGGTGAATTGTCTCAAAAGGCAGATAAAAATGATATTTCAATTAATGAAAGAATAGTTAATTATCTTAGTCCTAAGTCAAATGAATTTACACCCGGTATTTGTAACAGACTTGATAGAAATACACAGGGACTAATAACTGCAGGAAAGACTCTTCGTGGTCAAAGATTTCTCGCAGAGCTTTTTAGAGAACGTAAAATTGATAAATACTATCTGGCTGTTGTCTCTGGAACACTTAATAATAAAATTGATCAAAAGCTCTATTTAGTTAAAAATAATGATTCCAATAAGGTGATTATATCCAGAGAAAAACAGGAGGGTGCTGAAATTATTCATAATGTCTTTTATCCGATTAAAGCGTCAAATGGCCTGACACTTGTCAAAATTAAGCTTAAAACCGGAAAATCACATCAGATTAGAGCACACTTAGATTACCTCGGCTTTCCTATCTTAGGTGATACTAAATATTGCACAAAGGGAAATGAAAAATCAAAAGGAATTGCGAGAGCCTATAAGCTTAAATATCAGCTCCTGCTTGCCTATGAGCTGATATTTCCGAATGAATGTGAGGGCTTCCCTGAAATGAACGGAAAGAGAATAGCATGTAAATTGCCTGAGGCATTTGAAAAAGTTTGCGAAGGAGAAAAATTATGGCCTGGAAATCCAGAGGACTTAGAGGTTCGTTTTTAGAAGAAGTCATAAATATGACTAATGATTATTATAAAGACAAGGGCATTGCCATCGTTCAGAAAATTCCAACACCAATCACTCCGGTTGAAATTGATCAAAGCACGAGACATATAACGCTTGCCTACTTTGATAAGAAGAGTACTGTCGACTACATAGGCCTGGCACAGGGTTATCCAATTTGCTTTGACTGTAAAGAATGTGCCGTAGATACCTTTTCACTTCAAAATGTTCATGCGCATCAGGTCGATTTTATGGAAAAATTTAAGGCACAGGGTGGAATAGCCTTTCTCCTTATTTACTATACGCAAAAAGAACTGGTCTACTATATGAAATTTGATGAGGTGAAGAGCTTTTATGAAAGAGCTTTAAATGGCGGACGAAAAAGCGTCAGGTTCGAAGAGCTTAATCCAAAATATCTTTATGAGGTTCATCAGGCGGCAAGAATTAATTATCTTGATTTCGTAAATGATGAGCTTGAAGAAAATGATTCAAGCTTTGATTATTGCTCAAGCTAACATTGATTTGACATAATACTCGTTTTGATTTACAATAAACTAGGTATGCCCTGTAGGTGAAGAGCATTACGAATATACAGACCAGTTTTGGAGGATATATGATAAATCTTTTACATATTCCGGAAGGAGTTCGGGATATTTATGGAACAGAAAGCTTAAATAAATCTAAGATAGAAGCTAAGATTTTAAAATGTATGCATAAATACGGATATACAGATGTAGAAACTCCTACCTTTGAATATTTTGATATATTTAACAAAGAAAGAGGTACCGTTCCTTCAAAGGATATGTACAAATTCTTTGACAAGGAAGGAAATACACTTGTACTCAGGCCTGACATTACGCCTGCAATTGCGCGTACTGCTGCTAAGTATTATAAAGACTGTAAGCTTCCTGTACATCTTTGCTACAGAGCAAAGCAGTTTATTAACTATAGTGGACTTCAGGGCAAGCTAAAGCAGACTACTCAGGTTGGTGCAGAATTATATAATGACGATTCAGTATATGCAGATTTAGAACTGATTATTTTAACCATCGAAGCCTTAAAGGAATGTGGTGTTAAAGAATTTCAGTTAGAAATAGGAATTGCAGATTTCTATAAAGGAATTGTAGAGCAGGCAGGCATTACTGAGGAGCAAGAGGAAGTACTCAAGGAAATTCTTGAACAGAAAAATATATTTGCACTTGAAGATTTTGCCGGAAAGCTTGAAATTAATGCTTCACTGAAGAAGCTTTTAGGAGAAATGGCTGAGCTTTATGGTCAAATTGATATATTTGACAGAATTGCAGAATATTCGTCAGTATTAAATAAAAAGAGCCTTGAAGCAATTGAGAGACTTAAGGAGCTTTATTCGCTTATTGATTCTTATGGTTATGCAAAATACATATCCTTTGACTTAAGCATGCTTAGTAAATATTCCTATTATACAGGAGTATTCTTCAGAGCAATCACCTATGGATCAGGTGAACCAATTGCTTATGGTGGCCGTTATGACAATCTTGTAAAGCAGTTTGGACTTGATGTTCCCGCTATCGGTATGTCCATAACAGTTGATTATGTCCTTATGGGACTTGAAAGAGAAAATATTCTTCCTGAAATTGAAAAGAATACAACACTTTTAATTTTCAATGAAGCAGCATCAGAAAAAGCCATAAAGAAAGCCAGAGAGCTTAGGGCTAATGGAAAAGATGTGAAGCTGATCTTTGATAAGACAGGTGAAAGGCTTCAGGCTGTAAAGGAGCATGAAAAGCTTTCTGAAAATGGACAGCTTAATAAATTCACAAACGAGCTTGAATTTTTCAAGGTATCTGATGTGATTATTATGGAGGATTAATATAAATGAAATATTTGACAATTGCCCTTGCAAAAGGTCGTGTCGCTAAGAAAACAATGGAGCTTCTTGCAAAAATTGGTATCACCTGTGACGAGGTCAATGATAAGGACACCAGAAAGCTTATTTTTACCAATGAAGAGCTTGGATTTAAGTTCTTTCTTGCTAAAGCTGATGATGTTCCAACCTACGTTGAGTATGGTGCGGCTGATATCGGTATTGTAGGTAAGGATACGCTTTTAGAAAACGGAAGAAAGCTCTATGAAGTCATAGATTTGGATATGGCAAAGTGCCGTATGTGTGTTGCAGGTCCTGCAAGCGCAAGAGAATTGCTTGATTCAGGTAAGATAATTAGAGTTGCTTCAAAATATCCAAATATTGCCAGAGAATATTTTCATAATACAAGACATCAAACCTGCGAAATTATTAAGCTTCACGGTAGTGTTGAGCTTGCACCAATTGTCGGACTTAGTGATGTCATTGTAGATATTGTAGAAACAGGTTCTACCTTACGTGAAAATGGACTTGAGGTTATTGAAGAAATTGTTCCTTGCTCAGCCAGAATGGTTGTAAATCAGGTAAGCATGAAGATGGAGCAGGAGCGAATCAGAGATATGATAAACAAGCTTAAGGAAATTCTTGCAGGAACAGAAAACTGATGGATTTAACCTTGGAACAAAACTTTGATGGGTTAAAATTTTGCACCAATACGGAGGCAGTCATGAAGATTGTAAAATTAACACAGGATTCAAAGAAAGAGCTTTTAGAGCTCCTTCAAAAAAGAAATCCAAATCGTTATTCAGAATATGAGGATAAGGTAGCAGCCATCCTTGATGATGTAAAGGCAAATGGAGATGAAGCAGTATTTAAGTATACTGCCATGTTTGATAAATTTGAATTAAATGCAGAAAATATAAGAGTAACCAGAGAAGAAATTGATGAGGCATATTCCTTAGTAGCTTCAGATATTACTGAGGTGATTAAAAAATCTGCAGCAAATATTCGTAAATTTCATGAAAAGCAGAAAAGAAATTCCTGGTTTGACTACGATGATGGTATTATTGTGGGACAGAGAATTATTCCTCTTGCATCCTGTGGAATTTATGTTCCGGGTGGAAAGGCCGCATATCCAAGCTCTGTTCTTATGAATGCAATTCCTGCAAAGGTTGCAGGAGTTAAAAGACTTGTGATGACAACTCCTTGCAATAAAGAGGGTAAGGTGAGTCCTAATACACTTGTGGCTGCTGACATAGCAGGTGTCACTGAAATCTATAAGGTTGGTGGTGCGCAGGCTATTGGTGCTCTTGCCTTTGGAACTGCCTCAATTCCTAAGGTTGATAAAATTTGTGGACCGGGAAATATTTATGTAGCACTTGCAAAGAAGAGAGTTTATGGCAACGTAAGCATTGATTCTATTGCAGGACCAAGTGAAATACTTGTACTGGCTGATGAGTCAGCTAATCCTAGATTTGTTGCAGCTGACCTTTTATCACAGGCTGAACATGATGAGCTTGCAAGTGCAATCCTCATAACCACTTCTTCTGAGCTTGCAGATAAGGTGTCTGATGAAATTGACGGCTTCTTAAAAACTCTTGAAAGAAGCGAGATAATAAAGAAATCTCTCGATAAATTTGGTTATATTTTTGTCGCCGAGACAAAGGATGATGCCATTGCAGCTGTAAATGATATTGCTTCAGAGCATCTTGAAATTGTTACTAAGGATCCTTGGGCTGATATGTCAAGAGTTGAAAATGCAGGAGCTGTATTCCTTGGCTCTTATTCAAGTGAACCACTTGGAGATTATTTCGCAGGTCCGAACCATGTCCTTCCAACTAATGGTACTTCAAGATTTTTCTCACCTTTAAATCTCGATGACTTTATTAAAAAATCAAGTGTAATTTCCTATACAAAGGATGCACTCGAGCCCGTTCATGAAGATATTATTAAGTTCGCTAAGGCTGAGGGACTTACTGCACACGCAAATTCAATTGCAGTAAGATTTGAATGATTGCATATTAAGCTTTGCCTGATGATTCAAGATAAAGCTTTGTATCAATAAGAAATTTTGCTGTGGGAGGATTGCTATGAGTGAAAATATAAATAATGCTTTAGATAAAAATAATGAAGGCCGGGAGCTTTCAATTAGTGCAGGAATTCCTTTTTCTGAATTTAAAAAGGATGACAAAGGGCTTGTTCCATGTGTTGTTCAAGACTACAAAACCTTAGAGGTTTTAATGGTTGCATATATGAATGAGGAATCCTACAATCTTACCTTAAAGACAGGCAGGATGACTTATTTTTCCAGAAGTCGCAGCAGTCTTTGGTTAAAGGGTGAGACCAGTGGTCATTTTCAGTTCGTTAAAAAGCTTATGATTGACTGTGATAAGGATACAATTCTTGCCCAGGTTCATCAAATCGGAGCTGCATGTCACACAGGCAATCGTACATGCTTCTTTACGGAGCTTGCTACTGAATCAAATGAATAGAAAGGCAGGAGATTTAAATGGATTTTTTAGTTGAATTTTTAAGAACATTATTTGAATTTGTTTTTCTTATCGCAGTTGCTGTCTGTGGAGTATTTATCGGAAAGGGGCTTAGAGCCAAAAAGGATAAATCTAAAAAGGCTGAATAATTTATGGATGAATTAAAATACGAAATCAGAGTTATGACAGAGGACGATTATGATGCTGTCTATTCTCTGTGGATGACTATTCATGGCTTTGGAATTCGATCAATTGACGACTCCAGAGAGGGTATTTCGCGCTTCTTAAGGAGAAACCCGACCACAAGCATGGTAGCAATTGCTTCCGGCAGACTTGTTGGTGCAATACTTTGCGGCCATGATGGAAGAAGAGGATGCTTTTATCATGTATGCGTTGCTGAGGGCTTCAGAAAGCATGGAATTGGCAAGGCAATGGCAGTAGCATGTATGAGAGCTCTTCAGGCTGAAAACATTAATAAGGTCAATCTTATTGCATTTAAATCCAATGAGGTCGGTAATACCTTCTGGAAGGGTGCAGGCTGGACTTTTAGAGAAGACCTGAATTATTATGATTTTACTCTCAATGAGGCAAATATTACAAATTTTAACAGTTAAGTATTTCTTTAGCTTGAATATAAAAATAGTATGTGGTAAAATCTAATCGAATATTGATTTTTATTCGATTAGATTTTTTTACTTTGGAGGAAATTATGGCTGATTATAAGCGTGTATTATTAAAGCTTAGCGGAGAAGCTATGGCTGGTGATAAGAAAACCGGATTTGACGAGGATACATGTATTGCAGTTGCAAAGCAGATTAAGCAGCTTGTAGATAAAGGAATACAGGTAGCAATTGTTACCGGTGGTGGAAATTTCTGGAGAGGACGTTCATCTAAGACAATTGACAGAACCAAGGCTGATTCTATTGGAATGCTTGGCACTGTAATGAATTGTGTTTATATGTCTGAAATTTGCAGATATGTTGGTCTTCAGACCTCTATTTACACACCATTTATCTGTGGAAATGTTACTGAAGTATTTTCAAAAGATAAAGCAGTCGCAGATTTAAATGCCGGAAAAGTAATTTTCCTTGCAGGCGGCACAGGACATCCTTATTTCTCAACTGATACAACAACTGCCTTACGTGCAATTGAGCTTGAATGTGAGGTTATCGTCATGGCCAGAGCCGTTGATGGTGTTTATGACAGTGATCCTAAGGTAAATCCTAATGCTGTTAAGTATGATAAAGTTAGTTATCAGGAGCTGCTTGACAAAAAGCTTTCAATCCTTGATTTAACTGCAACAGTAATGTGTATGGAAAATGGAGTATCTACTCTTGTATTTTCCTTAAACGAAGAAAATGGCATTGTAAATAATGTAGCCGGCAACCTTACAGGCACATTGGTTTACTAATATTTACGTATGCAGATATTGCAGCTATTAATGAGCCACAAAGTGGTCTTAAGGTTATGAGCAATTAGCGAAGCGGACCGGTAATATCCGCTTTGATATTAAGTCATAAGATTAATCTGCAAATTTTTATAGGTTTGCAAATTTATTAAAAAATAATTAAAAGGAGTAGGGAATTATGCATCCAATTATTGAACCATTTGAAACAAAGATGAATAAGACAATTGCAACACTTGAAGAGGAATATAGCAACATTCGTGCAGGAAGAGCTAACCCTCATCTTCTCGATAAAATTAAGGTAGATTATTATGGTATGCCTACAAACATTCAGGGCGTAGCTAATGTAAGTGTTCCTGAGGCAAGAGTTATTGCCATCCAGCCATGGGAAAGCAAGATGGTTAAGGAAATTGAGAAGGCAATTATGGCTTCTGATTTAGGTATTACACCTAGTGATGATGGAAAGATTATCAGACTTACCTTCCCAGAGCTTACAGAGGATCGTCGTAAGGAGCTCACAAAGGATGTTAAGAAAAAGGGTGAGGATGCTAAGGTTGCCATCAGAAACATTCGTAGAGATGCTAATGATGCTATTAAGAAAGCCGGAAAGGCTGATTTGTCTGAAGATGAAACTAAAAAGCTTGAGAATGATGTTCAAAAGACAACAGATAAATTTATTGCAACAATTGACAGCTTAGTTGATAAGAAGTCAAAGGAAATTATGACAGTTTAATCTGGTGCCACAGGGGTACTGACGCTTCAGTCCCTGTGGCCTTTTAGCATATTATAGTGATTTAACCTTATCTGAAAAGTCCCCCGCTTCTTAAGCGGGGTATGTTACCCCTAAA
>CAZVBH010000037.1:17822-20233 GCA_964625275.1 uncultured Lachnoclostridium sp. | reverse complement strand
GAATGTCAAGTTTTTTACTTGACATTCTTTATTTTTATGGTATACTTCAACAAGTGGGCAAAAGCTGCCCCAATTGATAAATAATTGAAGAAGACAAATTATGAGTAAATCTAATACAGATGAATGGCTCAAAGAGGTTGTCGAGCTTGCGATGCTTTACGACTTCTACGGTGAGCTCTTAAGTGATTCTGCAAAAAAGGTATTCGAAGGCTATGTACTTGATGACATGTCTTTATCAGAAATTTCAGAAGAAACCGGAGTAAGCCGTCAGGGTATTCATGATACAGTAAGGAGAACTCAGAAGAAGCTCTATGAGTATGAAAATAAGCTTCATCTGGTAGAAAAGTTTAACAATGTAAAAAATGATATCGCCAGAATAAGAAAATTGGCAATAGATATCAAGAACCGTAATGATGATCAGCGTAGTCTTTCGGACAATGTCGAAGAAATTCTCAGACTGTCACAAGAACTGCTTGATTCTTATTAGAGGATACCTATTGGAGGCAGATAATGGCTTTTGAAAGTCTTTCAGATAAATTGCAAAATGTTTTTAAAAATCTGAGAGGTAAGGGCAGATTAAGCGAAGCGGATGTTAAGACTGCAATGCGCGAAGTTAAGATGGCCCTGCTTGAAGCAGATGTTAATTTTAAAGTCGTTAAGCAATTTGTAAATGCGGTTAGCGAGCGAGCTACCGGTCAGGATATTCTTCAGGGACTAAATCCTGCACAGATGGTAATCAAGGTTGTAAATGAAGAACTCATAAAGCTTATGGGTGACGAGACAACCGAGATTATTTTTAATCCATCCGGTAAGACCTTGATTATGATGTGTGGTCTTCAGGGTGCAGGTAAGACAACAACGGCTGCAAAGCTTGCCGGCAAATTCAAATCTCAGGGCAAGAGACCACTTCTGGTTGCCTGCGATATTTACAGACCGGCTGCCATAGAACAGCTGGAAATTAATGCTAAAAAGCAGGAGGTACCTTCATTTTCGATGGGTACTGATCACAAGCCTGTTGAAATAGTTGAAAAGGCACTTGAATATGCCGATGCAAATAGCAACAATGTAATTATTATAGATACTGCCGGACGTCTTCATATAGATGAAGATATGATGCAGGAGCTTCGTGATATTAAAGATAGATTTACTATCGACTATACACTGCTCACTGTAGATGCAATGACCGGTCAGGATGTATTAAATGTTGCAACGACCTTTGACAATGAGATTGGAATTACGGGTGTGATTTTAACAAAGCTTGACGGCGATACCCGTGGTGGTGCGGCTCTTTCAATTAAGGCTGTTACTGGAAAGCCAATTCTCTATGTAGGTATGGGTGAAAAACTATCTGACCTTGAACAGTTTTATCCGGACAGAATGGCCGGACGTATTCTTGGAATGGGCGATGTGCTTTCACTTATCGAAAAGGTCCAGGCAGACATCGATGAAGAAAAAGCCAAAGAAATGGAAGCCAGACTCAGAAAATCTGAGTTTAACTTTAATGATTTCTATGACCAGATTCAACAGATGAAAAAAATGGGAGGTATTAATAGTATTCTTTCAATGATGCCAAACATGGGAATACCTGATGACCTCGAGGTTGACGATGATGCCTTCAAGCAGACTGAAGCAATTATATGTTCAATGACTGCTAAAGAAAAAGCTCATCCGGACATCATTAATCCATCCAGAAAAAAGCGTATTGCGAAAGGTGCCGGAGTTGACATCGCAGAGGTTAACCGACTCATGAAGCAATACGACCAGATGAAGAAAATGATGAAGCAGATGAATGGCATGATGAATGGCAAGAAAAAGAAAATGTTTGGCTTAGGTGGTTTTGGTAAAGGTAATAAATCACCATTTGGATTTTAGGTTTAAAAGCTCATTAGAGGCTATTATATAACTTTTAAACGGAATATAATAAGGAGGTGAAATACACATGGTAAAGATCAGATTAAAGAGAATGGGACAGAAGAAGGCTCCATTTTATAGAATTGTAGTTGCAGACGAAAGAAGTCCTCGTGATGGACGTTTCATAGCTGAGGTTGGTACTTATGATCCAACTGTTGAGCCTGCTGCAGTTAAGGTAGATGCTGAAGAAGCAAAGAAATGGTTAGCTACAGGCGCACAGCCAACTGATACAGTAGCCCGTTTATTCAAGCAGGCTGGTATTGAGAAATAGGAGGTATTAAGGTGAAAGAGTTAGTTGAACTTATCGCTAAATCACTTGTTTCTTATCCGGATCAGGTTGTCGTTACTGAAACAGAAAAAGATCGCAATATCTTAGTTGAACTTAGAGTTGCACCTGAAGATATGGGAAAGGTCATCGGTAAGCAGGGCCGTATCGCTAAGGCTATACGTGTTGTTGTTAAAGCGGCAGCAACGATGGATGACAAGAAAGTAACTGTTGA
>CAZVBH010000037.1:0-17722 GCA_964625275.1 uncultured Lachnoclostridium sp. | reverse complement strand
ACCGGAGGAAAAATGGATTTATTTAGAGTAGGGGTTTATTCTAATACACATGGGATAAAAGGTGAAATCAAGGTTTATCCTACTACAGACGACATTTCAAGATTTGATTATTTAAAGCATATTGTTATGGACCTTGGAAAAGAAGGTATGAAGGAGTTTGAAGTTTCAGGCTGCCGTTACTTTAAGAACATGGTTATCATGAAAATCAAGGGAATTGACAATATAAATGATATTGAAAAATATAAAGGCGCAGACATTTATGTGACAAGAGAAAATGCCGTTCCGCTTGAGGAGGGCGAATATTACATTGCTGATATTCTTGGCGCATCAGTTGTGACAGATACAGGTGAAGATTTAGGTGTTCTAAAGGATGTTATGCAGACCGGTGCAAATGATGTATATGTTGTCACACTTGCAGATGGAAGGGAAGCATTGCTCCCTGTAATAGATGAATGTGTTCTTGATATTGATACAGAAAATAAAAGGGTTACTGTGCATTTAATGCCGGGCCTGATTGATTAATATGAGGCTTTAATGAAATTTACGGTTATGACACTTTTCCCGGAGATGATTCTTGACGGACTTCATACCAGCATATTGGGAAAAGCAATTGATAAAAATATAATTGAGCTTAGTGCAGTCAATATTCGTGATTATACCCTGGATAAGCACAGACATGTAGATGACTATCCTTATGGCGGTGGTGCCGGTATGGTCATGTCTGCTGAGCCAATATACAGATGCTTTAAGAGTATTACAGGCGATAATCCTTCTAAAAGACGTGTGGTTTATCTGACACCACAGGGAAAAACCTTCAATCAGTCAATGGCTAAGGAATTTGCCACAGAGGATGAAATAATTTTTCTTTGTGGTCACTACGAAGGTGTTGATGAAAGGATACTTGAAGAAATAGTAACCGATAATGTTTCAATAGGAGATTATGTACTTAGTGGTGGGGAGCTGCCCGTTATGGTAATGATTGATGCCATCAGCAGAATGGTTCCCGGTGTTCTGACAAATGAAGAATCAGGTGAATCAGAATCCTTTGAAGGTAATCTCTTAGAATATCCACAATATACCAGACCGACCGTCTGGAACGGAAAAGAGGTCCCGGAGGTGCTTTTGTCCGGCCACCATGCCAATATCGAAAAATGGCGAAGAGAGCAGTCTCTAAAAAGAACCTTGGAAAACAGACCGGATCTTTTAGAAAAGGCAGAGCTTACAAAAAAGGACAGACAGTTTCTTGCTTCTATCAAAGAGTAAGCTCTTAAGGTTAGTTTGAATTTAATCACAAAGTGGCTTTAAGGTTATGAGCAAGTAGCGAAGTGAACCCAGAATATCCACTTTGATATCTGGCAAAAAATAAGTTTGAAATTAGCAAAAAAATCTTGCATTATGGCATATCTTATGCTATAATCTTGCTTTGTGAGACGCGGTGTTCCTCTGTGCAGGACAGCTTTGTAGTAAGAACATCGAAATTAAATATATATGGAGGTCAACACAATGGATTACATTAAGAGCATCGAAGATGCACAGTTAAAGAGCGAGATTCCTAGCTTTAACGTAGGTGATACTGTAAAGGTTCATGGAAAGGTTAAAGAAGGAAACAGAGAAAGAATTCAGATTTTTGAAGGCACAGTTATTAAGAGACAGAACGGTGGCGTTCATGAGACATTTACAGTTCGTAAGAATTCTTACGGATGTGGTGTTGAGAAGACATGGCCTGTTCATTCTCCAATGATTGAAAAAATCGAAGTTGTTAGACATGGTAAAGTTCGTCGTGCTAAGTTATTCTACTTACGTCAGAGAACAGGTAAGGCTGCTCGTGTTAAGGAACAGATTAGATAATTTATTACTTTTGATTTTAGAGCCCCTGAGAAATCAGGGGTTTTCTTTTTGTCCGGTTCATGTTACAATGCAGCTTAGAGTATAAAACTGGAGATATATGATGCTTAAAGAGTTTTGCGGTTATGATACCAATCGATATGATTTGTATCAGGAAGAAAAAAAAGAAAAAAGGCGACGTATTTTTTTCAGACTGTCGTTTTGGATTATTTCAATACCAATCGTCATTATATTGGCTTGGTTTCTGGTTACAAAAGGAATTGACAAAACGACTGTTATAAATACCTCAATGGAGCCAACACTGTCAAAGGATGACAGCATAATAATAAATTTATTCTCTTATAAAATACACAGCCCTAAGAGATTTGACGTATGCGTAATTCAGACGGGTGACGCGGAGCATGCTCAGTATGATATCAAGAGAATTTACGGACTCCCAGGTGAGGAAATTCAGATTGTAGACAGCATTATATATATTGATGGCGTTGCAATAGAAGATGAAGTTAATGCTGAGGAAATGGAGCTTGCCGGAATTGCCGCAACTCCAATAAAGCTGGGCTCAGATGAATATTTCGTGCTTGCGGATGACAGAAATAATTCTGAAGACAGCAGGTATTCTAACTATGGACTTGTACATAGTGATGAGATTATTGGTAAGGCCTGGCTTAGAACAAATAAATTTGGATTTATAAATATGATGAATAAAAATAATTAAAAAGAGAGGTAAACTATGCAGTATCATTGGTATCCTGGTCACATGTCTAAGGCAAAAAGACAGATGCAGGAGGATTTAAAGCTTATTGACGTTTTGGTTGAACTTGTTGATGCAAGAATACCATATTCAAGCAAAAATCCTGACATAGAAAAAATGGCTCAGGGAAAGTCCAGAGTGCTTCTGCTCAATAAATATGATATGGCAGATCCGGCAGCTTGTGATAAATGGTCTGAATATTATGAAAGCAAAGGCTATTTTGTGGTCAAGCTTAATTCCAGAACAGGCTCAGGAGTAAATAAGGTAAAGGATGTTATAATGAAGGCCTGTGCCGAAAAAATAGAGCGTGATCGCAAAAAAGGAATACTTAACAGACCTGTAAGAGCAATGATTTGCGGCATACCTAATGTAGGTAAATCCACTTTTATCAATTCCTTTGCCGGAAAAGCCTGTACCAAGACCGGTAACAAACCGGGTGTTACAAAAGGTAAGCAGTGGATCAGATTAAATAAAAATGTTGAACTGTTAGACACTCCGGGAATACTTTGGCCTAAATTTGAGGATGAGATAATCGGCAGAAAGCTTGCCTACATAGGTTCAATTAATGATAATATTCTCGATTCAATTGACATGGCAGCAGGACTGATAGGCTATGTATACTCACACTACAATGACAATCTCAAAGCCTATTATGGGTGTGATTTTACGGATGATAACCATAAGAACATAGAGCTTATCGCAGAAAAAAGAGGCTGCCTCGGAAAAGGTGGCAGTCTTGACATAGAAAGAGCTGCCAGATTATTCATAGATGATTTCAGAAGTGTTAAGCTTGGCAGAATTTCTCTTGAAATACCTGAAGATATAATGGAGTCTTAAGATGAAAAGCATAGCTGCAATAAAGGCTGAATATGAAGCCTGTTCAGATGAAAATATTAATTTGTTTATAGAAGCCTATGGCATGGATGAAAGAGCAGGTGTCAGTGCACTGTGCAGGAAAGCAAAGAAAAAAATTGCTGCCCTCGATGCTGAAAAAGCCAGAATGTATGAAATGTTTAATTTCGAAAGGCTTTACTCTGAAAAAGCTTATATCGCAGGAATAGATGAGGTTGGAAGAGGACCGCTTGCAGGCCCCGTAGTAACCTGTGCACTGATTCTTCCGAAAGACTGTGATATTTTGTATATTAATGATTCAAAAAAGCTGACAGCTAAAAAGCGTGAGGAGCTTTATGATGAGCTGATATCAAAATGTGTCTCCTTTGGAATAGGAATTGAGAATCATGAGGTTATTGATTCCATCAATATTCTTCAGGCAACCTACAGTGCAATGAGAAAGGCAATCGAAAATTTAAGCATTGTGCCTGACCAGCTTTTATGTGATGCAGTAACAATTCCTGAGGTGACAATTCCTCAAAGAGGAATAATTAAGGGTGATGCAAAGAGTGCCTCAATAGCCGCAGCCTCAATAGTTGCAAAGGTTACCAGAGACCGTATGATGGATGAATTTGATAAAATTTATCCCGGCTATGGCTTTGCTTCCAATAAAGGCTATGGCTCTTCTGAACACATTGCAGCATTAAAAAAATATGGTCCATGTCCTATACATAGGAAAACCTTTATTAAAAATTTTCTATAACCTCATACGAATATGTACTCGTGGCTATAGATAATACAGGAAGCATGATATTGTATAGCATTTAGTATTGTGGGTTAATATTGAAATTTGCATATGTTATTAGCTCTTTTAGGGCTATAAGCTGTTTAGTTTGTGGGGCATTATGGATAATAAAAGAAAGGTCGGTTCCTTTTATGAAGAACTGATAATGGAACACCTGAAAAAGCAGGGCTATATTATATTAGAACACAATTTTTATACAAGAACCGGTGAAGCTGATATTGTTGCCCTTGAAGGTGAATATTTAGTTTTTATTGAGGTTAAATACAGGGCTACGAGTCGTTATGGCAGTGCAGCAGAGGCAATAACTCCCTATAAAATGCGCAGAATAATAAATGTAGCCAGGTTTTATTGTGTAAAGAATAAGCAATATGCAAAAAGACCAATAAGATTTGATGTTGTTGCGATAGATGCTTCTGAAATATCAATAATAAAAAATGCCTTTGAGGCTTATTAATAAAATTGAAAGGGTAATGCATGTTTCAAAGATATAATGACAAAGTAAAGCTTGTAACAAACTGTGAAACCCCTTATCTTTCGTTTGACATATTTAATAAATATGAAAATTTAAAAGCCGGCTTTTCAACCAGACTTGGTGGAGTCAGCAGAGCCCATTTATGGAGCTTAAACCTTGGCTTTGCACTTGGCGATTATCCAGACAGAGTGCTGGAAAATTATGACAGGATTTCTAAAGCAATCGGCTTTGAAAAGGAACAGATAGTTGCTACGAAACAGGTACATTTGGCTGATTGCATGAAGGTAAATGTCAGCGACTGTGGCAACGGCATTATAAGAGAAAATGCTTTTGAGTCAGCTGACGCACTGATTACCAACGAACCGGGTGTTGTACTCACTGTTTATGGAGCGGATTGCGTTCCTATTATGATGTATGAACCTGTAAAAAAGGTTATTGCTACGGCTCATGCAGGCTGGCGTGGAACAGTTATGAATATTGTAGGAAATACCATTTCCAAAATGCAGGAAGAATTTGACTGCAAGCCTGCTGATATAGTCGCAGTAATAGGACCTTCCATTTGCTCTGATTGTTATGAGATAGGTCCTGAGGTTGCCGCACATTTTGCTGAGTGTTTTGCTAAGCCCTACGAAAAGACCTATGATTTTGGCAGTGGTTATAAATCACAGACAATACTAAAAACAGGAGAAGGCGAACATTCCTATGCAAACCTATGGCTGGCAAATGCGGTAAATCTTACGCATGCCGGAGTCAGACTTCAAAATATTTCATTAAGTGAAATGTGTACTAAATGCCGACAGGATTTATTCTATAGCCATAGAGGCAGTAATGGCAGGCGTGGAGTAATGTCAGGCTTTATGATGATGGAGGCTTAAATGTCAGATAACGGACATGAACATCTGATAGTAGATGTAAGAATTAATTCACCGGCAGATGAGGCAGGAATTAAGCCGGGAGATTCATTAATTGCCATAAATGGCAAAGAAATAGAGGATGTACTGGATTTCCATTTCTGGGAGACGGATGAAAGTCTGACTCTTACTATTAAACATTCAGACTCATCTGTTGAGGATTTTGAAATTGAAAAGGATGAAGAGGACGAGCTTGGACTTGAATTTCAGGATTCCTTGATGGATAATTATAAATCCTGCAGAAATAAATGTATTTTCTGTTTCATAGACCAGAATCCACATGGAATGAGAGATACTATTTATTTTAAGGATGATGACTCAAGGCTTTCATTTTTGCAGGGCAATTATGTTACACTGACTAATTTAAAGGATAAGGATGTTGAACGTATTTGTTATTATCATCTTTCTCCTATAAATATCAGTGTTCATACCACCAATCCGGAATTGCGTTGTAAGATGCTTAATAACAGATTTGCAGGTGACTCTCTCAGACACCTTAAAACACTTAAGGCCGGTGACATAACAATGAACGGACAGATAGTTCTTTGCAAAGGCTATAATGATGGCGAAGAGCTTGAGCGGACAATTCATGATTTGACCGAATTTATTCCTAACATGCAGAGCCTTTCAGTCGTGCCGGTCGGCATTACAAAATATCGCGAAGGGCTTGCAAGGCTTGAAGAATTTAACTCTGATGATGCAAAAAAGGTAATAAGCCAAATTAATAAGTGGCAGGGAATCTGCTTACAGTATTTCGGACAGAGATTTGTCTATGCCAGTGATGAGTGGTATATAAAGGCAGGATTACCATTTCCGAAAGAGGATGACTATGATGGTTATCCACAAATCGAAAATGGAGTCGGAATGCTGAGAAGCCTTATAGATGAGGTTGAAGTCGAGCTTGAAGAGCGTACAGGCGATGAACGTGTAAGAAGCTTAAGTATTGCTACCGGCAAGCTGGCTTATCCTTACATTAAAGAACTCGCCGAGTCTGTCTGCAAAAAATATAAAAACATAAATATAAATATTTATGAGATAATTAATCATTTCTTCGGTGAGAGCATAACAGTAGCAGGTCTTTTGACAGGAGGCGATATTATCAAACAGCTAAAAGGCAAACCTCTTGGAGACTGTCTTTTGCTACCTGCAAACCTTTTAAGATCAGGTGAAGATGTTTTACTTGATGATGTTACACTTGAAGAAATTGAAAATGCTTTACAAACAAAAATACGTATTGTAAAATTAAATGGATGGTCATTTGTTGACTCTATTATTGATTAGAAGAGGATTATATGAGTAAACCAATTGTTGCAATAGTCGGAAGACCTAATGTAGGAAAATCAACATTATTTAATGCTCTTGCAGGAGAGCGAATTAGTATTGTTAAGGATACCCCAGGTGTAACAAGGGACAGAATTTATGCAGACGTTACATGGCTGGACAAATCCTTTACAATGATTGATACAGGCGGTATTGAGCCTGAAAGTAAGGATATGATGCTTAAGTACATGCGTGAGCAGGCAGAAATAGCAATTGCAACTGCTGATGTAATTGTATTTATAACTGACGTTAAGCAGGGACTTGTAGATGCAGACGGCAAGGTTGCAGATATGCTAAGACGTTCCGGCAAGCCTGTTATCCTTGCGGTTAATAAAGTAGACAGCTTTGAAAAGTATATGGCTGATGTATACGAATTCTATAACCTTGGAATTGGTGAACCCTTTCCGGTTTCTGCAGCTAACAGAATGGGCTTTGGTGAACTCCTTGATGAGGTTGTAAAGAATTTCCCGGATGCCTTAGAAAGTGAGGAAGAGGATGAAAGACCTAAGATTGCTATCGTAGGTAAGCCTAATGTAGGTAAGTCCTCAATTATTAATAAGCTTTTGGGAGAAAATCGAGTTATTGTTTCTGATATTGCAGGAACAACGCGAGATGCCATAGATACAGAGGTTAAGTACAATGGCAAGGATTATGTATTCATTGATACGGCCGGACTTAGAAGAAAAGCCAAGATAAAAGAAGAAATAGAAAAATACTCTATCGTAAGAACAGTCAGTGCAGTTGAAAAAGCAGATATTGTAGTAGTTGTTATTGATGCATCAGAGGGTGTAACCGAACAGGATGCAAAGATAGCAGGAATTGCCCATGACAGAGGCAAAGGAATTATTATTGCCGTTAATAAATGGGATTCCATTGAAAAGACTGACAAATCTGTCTATGAGCATGAAAAGAAGATAAGAGAAATTCTTTCATTTATGCCTTATGCAGAGGTTATCTTTATTTCTGCACTTACAGGCCAGAGAATGTTTAAGCTGTTTGACTGTATCGAAACGGTAATTCAAAATCAGAATCTCAGAATTAAGACAGGTGTTCTTAATGAGATTTTAATGGAAGCACTTGCACTCCAGCAGCCACCAAGTGATAAAGGCAGAAGACTCAAGGTGTTTTATATGACTCAGGTTGCCGTAAAGCCGCCTACCTTCGTTATCTTTGTAAATGATAAAGACCTTATGCATTATTCATATACAAGATATATTGAAAATAAAATACGTGAAGCCTTTGGCTTCAAGGGAACCAGCATTAAATTTATAATCAGAGAACGTAATGACAAGGAGTAACAGACGTGCTTGTAATTAAAATCGTAGTCTGCCTGCTTATAGGATATGCCTTTGGCAATTTTTCTACGGCATGGCTTTGTGGTAAAATTTGTAATGTGGATTTAAGAAAACAGGGAAGTGGCAATCTTGGCACAACCAATGTAATGAGAGTATTGGGAAAGAAGTGGGGAATAATTACCTACCTCGGTGATTTCCTAAAAGTTGCACTTCCTGTTATAGCTGTAAAATATATTATCTTCAGAAACGAAGATATAGATGCACTTTTAGGTCTCTATACAGGCTTTGGTGCAGTGATGGGACATTGTTATCCTGCATGGCTTCACTTTAAAGGCGGTAAAGGAATTGCCTCAATGAGTGCTGCAATGGCTGCTTACGATCCTTGGGTAATTCCTGTTGGTGTTCCTATTTTTGCAATAGTGGTTGCAACTACCAAGTATGTTTCTCTTGGTTCACTTACCGTAGCTATTTTGTTTCCGATTTGGGTAACAATCAGAGCTCATATAATGAATGATAATCCATATTTTGTCCACATGCTCATTGTGAGTCTTTTATATACGATTTCTGCTTTTTATATGCACAGATCAAATATCAAGAGACTTTTAAATGGAACTGAAAATAAAGTAGGAAGTAAGAAAAAAGCCTAATAATGATTACAAACTTATTTCAGGTTGTAGCTTTTGCAAATGGTGTAACTTCTTAATTGGAATGAAAAGAAAAAGTAATAATACCTGAATCCTCTGCATATCTATTAGTACATGCAGGGGGTACTGTTATGAACAGTTTTTCAATTTATGAAGATATAGAAGGACGGACAAATGGCGAAATTTATATGGCTGTAGTTGGTCCTGTCAGAACCGGAAAGAGTACTTTCATAAGAAGATTCAGCGAATTGCTTATTATTCCAAATGTTTCAGCTGAGGCAGCGGCTGAGGTGATTGATCAGCTTCCACTTTCAGGCTCAGGCACAACAATTACAACTGTTGAGCCTAAGTTTATACCAAGGGAAGGAGTATTGGTTAATGTCTCAGACGAAGATAATCCTAAGCTTTTAAAGCTAAGGCTTATCGATTGTGTCGGCTATATGGTAAACGGGGCCAATGGTCATTTGGAGAATGGTAATGTACGAATGGTAAAAACACCATGGAATGATATAGAAATACCTTTTACGGATGCAGCCGATATAGGCACCGGCAGAGTTATTTATGAGCATTCAACCGTTGCAATAGCAGTGACTACAGACGGCTCTGTTTCAGAGCTTGCCAGAGAAAATTATTTAGAGGCTGAGGAGAGAACCGTTAGTCAGCTTAAGGAAACTAAAAAGCCTTTTGTTATGGTTCTAAATACAATCAGGCCGATGAGTGCCGATGCAAAAAGACTTTCAGAAGAACTTTCAATTAAGTATGATATACCTGTGCTTCCGATAAATCTTGAACAGCTGAGAATGGAGGAGGTTCTGAAAATCTTTGAGGAACTTATTTCAATGTTCCCGGTTGCTTCAGTAAACTTCGAGCTTCCTGATTTCTTTTTTATGCTTGATGAAGAAGCAGATGTAAAGAAGCACGTACTCTCTTGCATAAGAGATATATGCGACAGGCTTAGCTGCATGAAAGACATCTCTGATAATTATGATGAGTATTGCAGTACTGTAATAGAAAATATAAATCTTTGCGATTGTCATTTGGAAAGTGGCAACGCAAGAATAAGAATAGATATTAACAGAAATGCCTATTATGCTTTTATAAGTGGTGTACTTGGTAAAAAAGTAGAAAATGAAATTGAATTTCTCGAAGAAATAAAAGCTTTATCAGAAAGATCTTCTGATTATGACAGACTAAAAGAAGCCTGGGCTGATTCTATAATGAATGGTTATGGCGTAGTATTACCTGAAAGGTCGGAAATAACCATGCATGAGCCTGAGATAATCAGGCAGGGAAATAAATATGGCATAAAGATTCATACAACGGCACCATGTACTCATTTTATCAGAACTGAAATTGAAACTGAGCTTGCACCCGTTGTCGGGTCTGAAGCGCAGGCTCGTGATTTATATGAATTGCTAACCGGAGATGAAAGTAGTCAGGGAATTTGGAATACTGATATTTTCGGTAAGTCGATGGGCAGGATGGTTGAAGAGGGAATTGAAACCAAAATCAACTCATTAGATAATGAAAGCAGAGAAAAAATAAGAGCTTCCATGGATAAAATAGTAAATGAGAGCTGTGGCTTAGTTTGCTTTTTAATATGAGCAGGTTTCATTTGTACTAAAGCTTGTGTACAAAAGATTAGTAATTATGCAGTAAACATTAAGGAGGAGAAGGGTATGAACAAAACTATGAACAGATTAATAGCCCTTGAAGCGGTAATTGTAGTTGGATTAATTATTATAATAAGTGTAATACCATCGAGGAGCACATCAGCTTATCAGGATGCCAGCTCCGCTTATGAACATACAAAATCTACCGTTCAGGCTGAAATTGAAAATATTCCTACTGATGTTACTGCTACGACTTCTCCAACTGAGGAACCTACAGTAACTCCGGAGGAAGACACTCAAAGTGTAATCGCAGCCTCCAGAGCCGTAGGCGGTTATACAGCTTATGTTAATGGTACTTTTACTGAGCCCACACCATTTCCTACTGAAGAGGCTTCTTCATCAGATGATAGTGACAATACGGATAATGATACAGATAATGAATCAGGAAGTGATGGTTCAGACGCAGATGCATCTTCAGACAATCAGGACGATAATGATGATGCTTTGACGAGTGAATCCGGTGATGATGTAACCTGGACCAAAATTGAAGCTGATTCAGATGAGGCTAAAACCGCCACACTTCTAGGTACACTCTATTTTAGAACTACACCTTCAAAGCAGACTGAGGATAACATAATTACGAAGCTAGATGAAGGCCTTAAGGTTAATGTAGTTACTGAACTTGTCGAAAGCACTGATCCTGATGTTAAAAACTGGATGGAAGTTGAGTACAATGGTCAGACCGGCTATGTCGTAAAGAAATATACTGAGATTAATCAGTAACCGGAGGAAAAATGGAGGCTTATCTTTGGATTTTTCTTGCTCTGATTCTTGCCCTATGCATTTATTCCATAAGCTATAGAAAAAAGCAGGAAAAAGCTAGACTTGAACAATTAAAATTAAATTTTGGAAAGCCTGATGCCAATAAGCTTACTCATGAGCATTTACAAAAGCTTGAAGAAGCAGCTGCCGTATTTGGTCAGAATATAGATAGCGGTCTTATTAATGACATGAACATGAATGAAATATTTGAGCATCTTGACCAAAGTATATCTTCAATAGGCGAGGAATATTTTTATTTCTCGCTTAGAAACATTTCTAAGGATGTAAAAACAATAAATAAAAGACAAAGGCTTTTTACTCAGATTTCAGAAAAATCAGATGATGAAGGTATTGCCAAGCTGAGATACCGACTTTCTTCAATAGAAAAACATGAAAAAATCACTACCTATGAGTGCATGAACAATTTAAAAAGTGCGCCTGTTGACAGTACAGCTTTTCATATTATCTGTCTGGCACTTTTTATAATTTCTGTCCTTTCTATGTTTATAATTCCTAAATTCGGTCTGCCTGCAGTTTTCATAATTGCCTGCTTTAACTGTGTGACATATATAAAAAGAAAAGGTGTAATTGCTGAATATGATGGGGCTGTTACATCCTTAATCTCGTGGCTAAATGCTCTCCCTGAGGTTATAAATATTGATATTAATTCAGAAGAATTGAATGATATTTTTGGAAAAATAGGGATTTTACTTAAAAAATTCGATTCCGTCAACAAAATGTCCTGGCTGCTTTCACCGAAAAGTGTTGTAGCCTCAATAGTAGAAATATTTATGGATTATATCAAGTTTCTTACACACATAGACCTTATTAAATTCAATATGTCAGTAAAGTGTCTGAAAGGCCATGAAGAAGAACTGAATGAGCTTTATGTTCTGACCGGAGAAATTGAACTTGCAATAATAAGTATTGGAATAAGCCGCTTTAGTCAGAGCTTTTGTCAGGCAATCATTGAGGACAATTCGGACAAAGCCATGACAAGGCTTAGCATGAAAGGAATGTCTCATCCTTTGTTGGCAAATTCAGTTGAAAACGATTGCATTACAGAAAGACCAATTTTAATAACAGGCTCGAATGCATCCGGAAAATCAACTTATCTGAGAATGATAGGCATTAATATGATTTTTGCCGAGACTCTTGGCTTTGCATTTTGTAGGGAATACAGAGCCGGATTATTTGAAATAAGATCATCAATGACAATTACTGACGATATTGCCTGTGGTGACAGCTTTTATTTAGCTGAAATTAAACGCATAAAGGAGATACTGGACTATAGCTCTAAAGATATTCCTATGGTGGTTTTGGTTGATGAAATTCTTCGTGGAACTAACACCTTGGAGAGAGTGGCAGCTTCTACTGAGATTTTGCGTTATCTTGAAAGCAGAAATGTAATTGTAATTGCAGCCACTCATGATATAGAATTGACCCAAGAACTTAAAAATATTTATGACTGTTATTATTTCACTGAAGAAATTGATAATATTGACAATGAAAGAAATATTTTCGATTATAAGATTTACAAAGGAACCTCTTATAATCGTAATGCAATCAAGCTGCTGGAAAGATATGGTTATCCAAAGGAAATAGTTGAAAAAAGCTATGAAGCAGTAAACAAATAAAAAAGATAATATTATAATACTGATTTTTCAGACTTGAGGTAAATGATAACTGAGAAGTTTGTAAAAAATAGAATTAAAACAAATTTATAAAGCAAAATAATTGCAACTTACTTGTGAAAGAAATAATTGTAACAAATTTAGATAAATATTAACGGAGGCAGTTATGCACGTAGATATATATACAGACGGAGCAGCCAGGGGAAACCCCAATGGCCCGGGAGGCTATGGCGCCATCATAGAATTTGTAGACGTAAATGGGAAAAAGCACATAAGAGAATATTCTCAGGGCTATGTTAAAACAACGAACAATCGTATGGAGCTTCTTGGTGTAATTACTGCACTTGAACATCTTACAAAGCCATGCGATATTACTGTCTATACCGACAGTCAGTATGTTGTGAATGCTTTTAACAAAGGCTGGCTTGAAGGCTGGAAGAAAAAGGGCTGGAAGCGCTCAGGTGGACCACTTTTGAATATTGATTTATGGCAAAGGCTGGATAAGCTTGCAGCTAATCATACCATTCGATTTGAATGGGTGAAAGGTCATGCAGGTCATCCACAAAATGAACGCTGCGATTTGCTTGCAACGACGGCTGCAGATGGTAAAAATCTGATAATAGATGAAGGCCTTAGCCAAGGCTAGTAAACAAAAGGGGATAAATTAATGGCAGAGATGACACCGATGATGGTACATTATCTGGAAACTAAAAATAGTGTTTCTGACTGTATACTTTTTTACAGACTCGGAGACTTTTATGAGATGTTTTTTGAGGATGCATTGCTTGCCTCAAAAGAACTCGAATTAACTCTTACCGGTAAAAATTGCGGTATGGAAGAAAAAGCACCAATGTGTGGCGTTCCTTATCATGCTGCAGAAACTTATATTTCAAAGCTTGTAAACAAAGGCTACAAGGTTGCCATATGTGAGCAGGTAGAAGATCCAAAGCTTGCAAAGGGAATTGTAAAGCGAGAAATTGTAAGAATAGTTACACCCGGAACCAATACTTCAACACTTAGCCTGGATGAAACAAAGAATAATTATCTTATGTGTATAATTTGGGACCAGGAAGAATTTGGTGTAGCAACGGTTGATGTTACAACAGGCGATTTTTACACTACTCAGGTAGAGTCAATCAGAGAACTGACAGACGAGATAAATAAATTTGTTCCATCTGAAATAATCTGCAACTCAGCATTACTTATGAGTGGAATTGATTTTGATGAATTAAAGGCAAGAATTAATGTCGCCGTAAGCATTTTAGAGGACAGGCTTATCGATACTGATAACGCAAGTCGCGTATTATGTGAGCATTTTCACGTTCAAAGCATTGGAGGACTAGGGCTTACTGATATGGCTGCGGCAGCAGGTGCAGCAGGAACCTCTCTTATTTTTCTTCAGGAAACACTTAAAACTAATTTGTCACATATAGCTGATTTGAAGGTATACAGAACCGGAAAGTATATGATTGTTGACAGTGCAACAAGAAGAAATCTTGAGCTTACCGAAACAATGAGAGACAAGACCAAAAGAGGCTCACTTCTTTGGGTTCTGGACAAAACTAAAACAGCAATGGGAGCGAGACAGTTAAGACTTTTTATTGAACAGCCACTCATTGATATTGATGAAATTAAAAAAAGACAGGAACTAATTTGTGAGATTAACAAAAATGTCATCACCAGGGAAGAAATCAGGGAATATCTTGACTCGATTTATGACCTTGAAAGACTGATGGGAAGGATTACCTATCAGAGTGCCGGAGCAAGAGATTTAATCGCATTTAAGGCTTCTCTTTCTATGCTTCCACACATTAAGCTATTATTGGACGGCTTTGAATGTTTCTTGGCAAAGGCAATTTTAGCCGACCTTGATACTCTTGAAGATTTGTGCGAGATAATTGAAGCTGCAATTGAACCGGAAGCACCGATTTCAGTAAAGGAAGGTGGAATAATCCGCACCGGCTACAATGAAGAGGTTGACAGGCTTAGAAAAGCAAAAACTGATGGTAAGCTTTGGCTGACTGAGCTGGAAGCTAAGCAGCGTGAAGCAACAGGAATTAAGAATCTTAGGATAAAATTCAATAGAGTATTCGGTTATTATTTTGAGGTTACCAATTCTTATGCTGAGCTTGTTCCTGCAGATTGGATTAGAAAGCAGACACTTGCAAATGCAGAAAGATATACGACAGCCGAATTAAAAGAGCTGGAGGATACAATTCTAAATGCCGAGGATAAGCTAAATAGCCTGGAATTTGCACTTTTCGCTGAGGTTAGAGATAAAATTGCAGGAGAGGTAGACAGAATTCAAAAGACCGCAAAGGCTGTAGCAGGAATTGACAGCTTTATGTCACTTGCCTATGTTGCTGAACGCAATAATTATGTTTGTCCGACGGTTAATGATTCAGGTGTGATAAATATTAAAAACGGACGTCATCCTGTAGTTGAGAGCATCCAAAATACAATGTTCATTGCAAATGATACCCACCTCGACATGAAGGATAATAAAATAGCTGTAATTACCGGACCTAATATGGCTGGAAAATCCACATATATGCGTCAGACGGCACTAATCACCCTTATGGCACAAATAGGCTCCTTCGTACCTGCAGAAAAGGCAACAATAGGTGTATGTGACAGAATCTTTACCAGGGTAGGAGCGTCAGATGATTTGGCCAGCGGCCAGTCCACCTTTATGGTTGAGATGGCTGAGGTGGCAAATATCTTAAAAAATGCAACGCCTAAGAGTCTTTTGGTGCTTGATGAGATAGGACGTGGAACCTCTACCTACGATGGACTTTCAATTGCCTGGGCTGTTATAGAACATATTGCGGGCAACAGACATCTTGGCTCGAAGACCTTATTTGCTACGCATTATCATGAGCTTACTGAGCTCGAAGGAAAGCTTGCAGGAGTTGTTAATTACTGCATAGCAGTAAAAGAGCAGGGTGAAGATATTGTATTCCTTCGAAAAATAATAAGAGGTGGAGCTGATAAGAGCTATGGTATTCAGGTTGCCAGACTGGCAGGAGTACCGGATGATGTACTTTCAAGAGCTCGCGAGATTTGCGATGAGCTTCAGCAGGCGTCACTGACAAAAGAACTGCCAACAAACATAAAAGGTAAAGAGGCTAAACTTCCTTCTTCCACAAAGAAAAAGGAAGAGTATTCACAAATAAGTCTTTTTGATAACAGTCTTCTTGGTTCAGCTTATAAGGTTATAACTGACAGAATTGCCGGTCTTGACCTTGCAAATACCACTCCATTAGAAGCCTTAAATCTTTTATATAAGCTCCAAAAGGAAATAAAAGACAGGGAATTGTCGTAGAAAAATCAAAGCGGATATTCCAGGTCCGCTTCGCTACTTGCTCATAACCTTAAAGCTACTTCAGATAAGGTTAAATTTAGTAAAAATGTTAAGAAATACAATGAAAAGTTTGTAAATTTTCGTTGAAAGTGAAAGCAGATACATGTATAATGAATTAGTATGGTCTGTATTCTGACCTAGGGAATGATAAGCTGTGATTACATAGTTGTTTGTATTGCATGGCAAATAAATACTTTTTTGGAGGTACTTATGAAATTTAGTAATGGTTGCTGGCTGTTCAAACAGGGTACTGCCTGTTTTGCACCTGCAGAAATTTATTTCACGCATTTGGAAAAAAATAAAGTAGTTTTATGTGCACCTACTCAGCACATCACTCATCGAGGAGATACACTTGGTGGTGTAAATCTCACAATCACAATTACAACACCTATGCCTGAGGTAATCAGAGTAAAGGTAGAGCATTACAGAGGCGTTCTTAAGAGAACTCCATCCTTTGATATCAATATCAATGAACAGGCATTAATCGATGCAAAAGAGGATGATGATAATATCACAATCGTAAGTGGCGGATTATCACTTGTCATCAATAAGCATACTGCAGCAATGACCTACTACCGCGACGGGGAGAAGCTTACCTCAAGTACAGGACGTGATATGGCATATATAAAGACAGACTGGCAGGGACTTCCTTATGATGATGGCTCTGAAAAAGATACATATATGCGTCAGATGCTTTCCACAGGTGTAGATGAGCACATCTACGGAACAGGTGAAAGATTCACTCCTTTTGTGAAGAATGGTCAGAGTATTCAGATTTGGAATGAGGACGGTGGTACTTCTACAGAGATGTCCTATAAAAATATTCCATTCTATATCTCAGACAAGGGCTATGGTGTTTTCATTAATCAGACAGATAAGGTTGAGCTTGAAATTGGAACTGAAATGGTAACAAGAGTTCAGTTCTCAGTTCCGGGAGAAAGCCTTGATTACTTTATCATAAACGGACCATCAATGAAGGAAGTACTTACCCGTTATACAGACATTACCGGTAAGCCTGGCCTTCCTGCACCTTGGACCTTCGGACTTTGGCTTTCAACCTCATTTACAACAAATTATGATGAGGAGACAGTAAATAAATTTGTAGATGGAATGTTTGACCATGATATTCCACTTCAGGTATTCCATTTTGACTGCTTCTGGATGAAGGATTTTTCATGGTGTGATTTTGAATGGGACAAGAGAGTATTCCCTGATCCTGTTGGAATGCTCAAGAGACTTAAGGCTAAAGGACTTAAGATTTGCTGCTGGATTAATTCCTATATCGGTCAGGAATCCAAGCTCTTTGATGAGGGCGTTGAAGGTGGCTACTTCATCAAACGTAAGAATGGCGATGTATGGCAGTGGGATATGTGGCAGCCGGGAATGGCTATAGTTGACTTCACTAACCCTGAAGC
>CAZVBH010000036.1:0-20706 GCA_964625275.1 uncultured Lachnoclostridium sp. | reverse complement strand
CACCGAAGGCAGCAGTAAAGCCATATTTGTTAAGCGCCTGCTTTAGGGCCTGTGTCTTCATAATGTCAGTATATGAAGAGCCATGGTCAAAAGGATTTATTCCTCTTGCAACGCCATCCTGGTTTATGTATTCCAGCATTTCAATTCCAAGCTCTTTTGCAGTCTTGTCACGAAACTCTATCATTTCCTTAAACTTCCATGTTGTATTAACATGAAGGAATGGAAAAGGTGGCTTCTCAGGATAAAAGGCCTTCATTGCAAGATGCAGCATTACGGAGCTGTCTTTTCCAATGGAATACAGCATTACAGGTTTTTCACATTCAGCAGCAACCTCTCTTATGATATAAATTGCTTCTGCTTCCAATTCGTCTAAGTGTGATAATCCACTCATAATTAGGTCTCCTTTTTAATATTTATTTGAACTTCGGCGATCAACATCTATTGTAGTCATCGAACCGTCTTTCTTATTTATAATCCAATGAAGGATATCTCCTTCAGGCTTAACTGTCATGACACTTCCATTACCGCCGATGTCAGCGCCAAGGAAGAATTCAATTGCTCCAACCGGACATTCCTTTACACAGGATACACAGCCCCAGCAGTCCTTTGGATATTTCATAACTGCCTTGTGCTCTATCAGAGAAATCAGTGTGCCGGGACAAACCTCTGTACATTTACCACAGCCGATACAGTTAGTCTTATTTATCCGTATGCTCATAGCTGTCCTCCTTTACCAAATCTCTTAAAAATACAGAAAGCTTACCAGCTTCCAGCTTAGAATTGACATATTTAAAATAAGCCTCATCAGTGTCAGGATAATCAAGATTTTCATTGAAGGAATGCCATCTTGTCTCCTTACGATAGAGAAGGTGTGCAATCAGTGATTTACATACAACCAGTCTTTCTTTTAATTCATAGGCAAACATGAGCTCATGCATATCCGCTGCCGAAAGCCTGTCAGTCAGACTGATTAACTTATCAATTTTTTCATCGGCAAGCTTCAGCTGCTTTTCATTGTACTGATAATTAACGGCAATTCCACCTGCATATTCATCCATTACCTTCTGCATTCCCTCTTCGAGCTCCTCTATTGTAAATAAAGGATTTTCTTCAGAAAGAATGGCTTCATAGTCAGCCAGGATTTTTTCTGCCTGTGCATTAAGGCTGTCTTTTGAGCTTTCCTTTGCAGGCTTATACTTTTTGCAAATGTCTTGAGCGGCTATCTCACCCTCGGCAAGTGCACCGGTAACATATTTTTGAGGACATCCTCCTGCCACATCTCCTGCAGCATAAAGACCTGCTATGGTCGATTCTCTCTGAGTATTTACCCAGTAACCACTTGCAGTATGTCCACCTACTATGTAAGGCTCAGTGCCCTGAATTTCAACATCCTGCTCACTTGGTCCTTTACCGCTTTCAATCCACTTGAGAGTCTGACTTGGAGCCATGTTGAGATAAGCCTTAAGTAAATCCTCATCCTGCTCCTTTGTGATGCCACTTGTCTTGAGATAACATGGACCATTGCCAAGCTGATTTTCCTTAACTGTTCCATATACTCTCTCACTTGTTGTTATTCCATATTTGTCCTCATAAACAAAGCCTCTGGAATTAACCTGCTTTGCACGTACACCCTGGGCGATTGTGCCTGTAGGTGCAATTGTATCCTTACAGCGAAGTGCAATGAATCTCATCTCAAAGGAGGTCATCTCTGCACCTGCTCTTATTCCCATTGCATAGCCTGCCCCTGTGTTGAATGGAGGATACCACATTTTATGTCTTGAGAAGCCGGGATTGTTTGGCTTATAAAGACCGGCTGCTCCACCTGTAGCAACAAGTACTGCCTGGGCATGAATAACATAGGCCTTTTCTTCCTTAATGGAAAAGCCGACTGCACCATAAACGCGATTATTTTCAGTCAACAGGTCTGTTATGTTTACATTATTAAGTACTTCAACATTTTCCGCCTGATTTACTGCCGCAGCTATTATAGGCTTGAAATTTTCACCATTTATTTTAATATTACGGTTGCCTCTTGCTACATAATCTCCATTTTCATCCTTCAAGATAACGAGTCCAAGCTTCTCCATTTCAGCTGTGACCTCATTAAACTTTTCCGCTGCCGTAAGCAAAAGATCATGTCTTACAATTCCCGCCGCATCCTTATCAGCATAATCAACATAGTCCTGAGGCTTTCTGCCCTTTACTATATATGCATTTATTGCATTTACTCCTGCTGCAAGACAACCACTTCTTTTGATGTTTGCCTTTTCTGCAATAAGCACTGAAAGTCCTGAATTTTTGCTAAGGGTAAGTGCGGCATAGCAGCCTGCAGTTCCTCCGCCTATTATCAGAACATCCTTATAGATATGCTCTACAGCTATTTTTTTCTGCATAGGTATAACCCCCTAATTTAAAGTGAAACGACACCCGCTCCCTGAAGCTCTTCATTTCGAAGAATGTATGTGCGCTTGTCGTCATAGGCATACATTCTATAAACAATTACGCACATTTTCTCTCCAAGCTCAACAGGTCTTCTTTCCAAGGAACGCTTAGTTATCAGCTTTATTCCGTTTACTTCAAGCGTAAGCTCAAGACAGTCACCTCTAAAGGAAATATCCTCAATAATTCCCGTCTCCGAATATTTAATAACATTTTTAAACTTAGCATTATCACGCTTAAAGGCTTCGATAAATTCCGGTCTGATAATTGCGCCTTTGTAATCGCCCTTTGAAAAGCCGCGGATTTTATAATATTCCTCAACCCTTTCGGAATCTCCGATAAAGGTTGCAACGAATTCTGTTTTTGGATTTTTATAGATTGCAATTGGTGAGCCTATCTGTTCAATCATTCCATGATTGGTAACAATAATCTCATCTGCAACCTCAACAGCCTCGCTCTGGTCATGAGTAACAAAAATACTGGTGATTCCTACTTTATGAATCATTTCCTTTAACCAGTTTCTGATTTCACCTCTAACCTTTGCATCCAGTGCAGCGAAGGGTTCATCGAGCAGCAAAACCTTTGGATTTGGTGCAAGTGCTCTTGCAAATGCCACTCTCTGTCTTTGTCCACCTGAAAGCTGGTTTGGATATCTCTTTTCCATTCCCTTAAGGCCAACCAGCTCAATCATTTCCATTACTCTTTCTTTAATCTGCTTTTTAGGCATTTTCTGTATTTCAAGCCCGAAAGCAACATTATCAAATACGGTCATATATCTGAAAAGCGCATAATTCTGAAATACGAAGCCAATGCCTCTTTTTGAAGCAGCAAGCTCGGTTACATTTTTGCCATCAATATAAATATCTCCGGAATCAGGATTTTCGAGTCCTGCAAGTATACGAAGTATGGTAGTCTTTCCACTTCCACTAGGTCCGAGAAGTGCCACAAGACGTCCCTTCTCAACTCCAAAGCTCACATCATTTGAGGCCTTAAAATCACCATAGCTTTTATTTATGTTGTGTAATTCAACAAACATTCTATACCTCCGTACTGTGTGCTTTAGCTCTGTGTTCAACTATATTTTTTAGTATAAGCACAATAATTGCAATAATTACAAGAATCGAGGATGCAGCAAATGCAGCTGTAATTGACGCTGCTGAGCCTGACATATAAAGTGCATCAATTTCCAAAGGTAAGGTAAAGGTCTGACCTCTTGTTTTGGAAATTGCATTTACTGCGCCAAACTCACCAAGGGCTCTTGCGGTACATAAAACAACACCATAAAGGAAAGCCCATTTCATCTGTGGAAAGGTTATCCTTCTGAAAATTGTCCAGCCATCAGCACCCATAAGTGCAGCAGCCTCCTCCTGGTCCTTTCCCTGTGTATTGAGAACAGGAATTATTTCTCTGGATACAAATGGAAAGGTTACGAATATAGTTGCAAGTACAACACCCGGAAGTGCAAATACTATTTTTATGTTAGTTCCTAAAAAGGAATTAATTGCATCAACAACCTTGCTCGCCCAACCCATGCGTCCGAAGGTCATTATAAAAGCCAGACCTGCGATTACGGGTGAAATCGAAAAAGGAATATCTATAATGGTTGCCAGCACCTGCTTTCCTTTAAAAGAAAACTTTGTCATAAGATAAGCAGCTGCCATACCGAATATGCTATTAACGGTTACAGCCAAAACGGTTGCCAAGAGAGTAACCTTGAGGGCTGATTTTACATATTCAGTTTGAAGTGACTCAAAATAATATGCCACACCTTCCTTGAGTGAGCTTGCAACAACCGAAGCAAGCGGAAGCACCAGCATAATCAGAATAAAGAGCACACTGATTGTAATTAAAATTATTTTTGTGGCTTTGCTGCCTTCATCATTTTTCATTTAATCAGCTCCATATAGTCAAAGTCAACGATGTCAGATATTGTTGGTTCTTCTGGACTGTCTTACCTGAACAATGTTCACAAAAAGAAGTACCAGGAAGGAAAATATCAGCATTACAAGTGCAATTGCAGTTGCTGAAGCATAATCAATATAATTGAGCTTCTGCATAATTACATAAGATACAACCTGTGTCTTGTTTCTTGCACTATTACCCGATATATAAATTACACTTCCGTATTCTCCAACGCCTCTGGCAAAGGCAAGTCCAAAGCCTGTTAAAAGTGCCGGCTTCAGTTCAGGAAGAATTACCTTAAAAAAGGTTCTTTTTTTGCTTGCGCCAAGTATGTAGGAGGCTTCCTCATATTCGCCATCCAGATTTTCAAGAACCGGCTGTATTGCTCTTACAACAAACGGTATTCCCACAAATACGAGTGCAATGACAATTCCGACCTTTGTATAGGAAATATGAAGTCCAAGCTTTGCAAGATACTTTCCGGGAAAGCCTGTATCGGAATACATCTTAGAAAGCGTGATTCCGGCTACTGCCGTAGGTATTGCAAACGGAAGCTCAATAAGACCATCTAAAAATTTCTTGCCGAAGAAATTATATCTTACCAGCACCCAGGCTAAAATCAATCCAAAAATACAGTTTATTATTGCTGCTATGAAGGAGCAGGTAAAGCTGGTAACCAGTGCATTGATTACTACCTCACCGGTAATCAGGCTTATAAACTCAGACGGAGAAAGCTCAAAGGATTTAATAAGCACAGAAACCAAAGGAATCAGTATTAAAAGCGAAAGCATCGTAAGAGTTATTCCAAGCGTCAGTCCAAAACCAGGAATCACACGCACCGGCTTTGCTTTTTTGGATTTAGTTTTTTTAGTTTCCGTATATTTCATCAAACAATCCACCATCAACAAAGAATTTTTCATAGACTGCATCCCAGCCACCGAAATAATCTATTGTGCAAAGCTCCATATCTAAATCAAAGGAAGCTGCAAATTCCTCGAGTATTTCTTCATTATATGGGCGAAAGCCACACTCTCCGGCTAATCTTTGGGCTTCATCTGAGTATAAATAAGAAAGATACTCATTGCAGGCCTCTGTCGTGCCGTTCTTTTCAGCAATTTCATCAACTACGGCAACACTTGGCTGAGCCAAAATACTTACGCTGGGGCTTATAAGCTCATATTCATCAGGATATTCCTTAATCACTGCTATGGCTTCGTTTTCCCAGGCAACAAGTACGTCACCCTGCCCATTTTCAACGAATGTCGTAGTTGCGCTTCGTGCACCCGAATCCAAGACGATAACGTTTTCATAGAGCTGTGTCATATAGCTCTCGATTTTATCCTCATTACCATCATATAATTTATCTGCATAATACCAGGCTGCAAGGAAGTTCCAGCAGGCTCCACCGCTGCTTTTCGGGTCCGGAGTTATTATCTCAACTCCGTCCTTTACCAGGTCTCCCCAGTCCTGAATGTTTTTTGTATTTCCTTTTCTTACCAGGAAAACGATTGCAGATGTATAGGGTGAAGAATCACCCGGAAGTCTGTCCTTCCAGCCATCTGAAAGAAGATTTACATTTTCAAGAAGAGATACATCATGCTCTAGGGCAAGAGTTACTACATCAGCATCAAGTCCTTCAATTACCGAACGAACCTGAGCACTTGAGCCACCATGCGACTGTACGATTTTGATGTCCTCTCCATATTTTTCTTTATAATAGCTTTGGAACAATTCATTGTATTGCTCATAAAATTCTCTTGTGGGATCATAGGAAACGTTTACAATGGTCAGTACACTGTTTTCGTCTTTATTATGGTTGTAAAATCTGATACCTGCTACAAGCAGCACCAAAATTACAATCGAAATACATATTTTCTTCAATATCTGACCTCCTGCTGATACAAATTGTCCCACTCTCTGCTTAATAAGCTAAACATATAAGGATTATAATACCTTTATTCCTATTTGTAAAGTAGGATTTAAAGTATTTTACCTATACTTCTTTGATATATTTTTCTGCCATAGTTGCAGCATTTGCTCCATCAGAGACCGCCGTAACCACCTGTCTGAGCACCTTTGTACGCACATCGCCTGCTGCGAAGAAACCGTTTGCAGAGGTCTTACCTGTCTCGTCTGCTACAATATAGCCTGTTTTGTCAAGTTCAACAACACCTTTAAGTATTTCTGTGGCCGGTTCCATGCCTACTGCCACAAATACACCATTAAGGCTTAAGCTTCTGCCATCCTTGAGAAGAAGTCCGTCTACCTTGTCTTCTCCTGTAATTTCCTCCGGAACGGCATTTAAAACAAATTCTACATTTTCCTTTTCTTTTAATTTCTCTACTGCCTTTGCAGCTCCCCTGAATTCATCTCTTCTGTGCACAAGGTAAACCTTTTCACAAATATCCGAAAGATAAAGTGCATCATCAAGGGCTGTATCTCCTCCGCCAATAACTGCAACGGTTTTTCCCCTGTAAAAGGCTCCATCACAGGTTGCGCAATAAGAAACGCCTTTAGCTGAAAGCCTTTCCTCACCGGTCACATTTAAATGACGATGTCTTGCACCTGCCGCATAAATGACGGTTTTACCGGTAATGCTGTCACCATTTTTAAGTACGACCTTCCAGCTTCCGGCCTCTGCTTTAATTTCAACAGCTTCGCCCTCTTTAAATTCAACACCAAGTCCCTCGGCATGCTCTCTAAAGCGTTCACCAAGTTCATAACCGTTAATTCCCGCAAAGCCAAGATAATTATCTACCATACTGCTTTCTGCAATCTGGCCGGTTCCATAGTACATTTTTTCCAGAACAAGCACTGATAAATTTGCTCTTTTAGCATAAACTGCAGCTGACATTCCTGCCGGACCACTTCCAATTATTAAAACATCAAGAATCATATTTACCTCCTATATTCCGAAAAAATTGCCTAAAGCTTATTTATAATTTTTTATTTTCATCTATGCTCATTATGACGCTCCTCTATGCTAAAGCATAAGGGTTGCGAGGGCTATATTATCAAACATCAGCCTGTAAGCCACTTTTCATTTATCTTTAAGTTAAACCAAAAGTCAAAATTCACTTGTCAGAGCATAGAAAAGAGATTCGGCTAAACGCTAATGTAAGGTTTTCATCCGAATCTCTACTACTTAGATTAGTCCACAGACCAAAAAGGCCTGACTAATCATTAATATCTAATCTTAATCCGTGTATTCTATCGCATGTATAGTTACATTTTTATCTTTATCTACTCCAAAGGCTTTAAGGACAGGATTTTCCATGTCCATAAGAGAAAGGATGAGATATTCAATAGTTGAATCATAGGCAAGACGCTTGTCCTCTTCGGAAGGTCTTGATGGTGATTCCGGATGTGAATGAAAATTTCCAATTATACTTAAGCCATTACTCCTTGCATCCTTAAGAGCAGCAAACTGTTCCTTAGGATCCATTGAAAAATGCTCATTACTTGCATCTGTATTGGTAAGCAGATAAACCTTGCTTACGGTTTTTACATTACCTTCTACAGTTCCGCCCAAAAGGCCACAGGACTCATTTGGAAGTCCCTCTATGCAGTAATTAAGGATTTTTTCATAATCACTTTTTTTCATTTTAACTATAATGTCCATTTGTGCCCCCATTTGTTAATGCTTTAAATCACATTCAGCCTGCTCGTAATCAATGAGCTCTGTAATTGTTGGATTTTCACCACATACTGCACAATGACAATTCTTAGGAAGCTTGATTGTATGGAATTCCATGGCAAGTGCATCGTAGGTTAAAAGCTTTCCTGTAAGAAGGTCGCCCTTTCCAATGATATACTTAATTGCTTCCATAGCCTGAAGGCTTCCGATTACACCACCCATGGCTCCGATTACGCCTGCCTGCTTGCAGGTAGGAACTGCATCCTTTGGTGGTGGATTCTTGAATACACATCTGTAGCAAGGACCTTCACCCGGTACATAGGTCATAAGCTGACCCTTGAAACGAATGATTCCTGCATGTGAAAATGGCTTCTTAGCCATAACACAGGCATCATTTATAAGGAATTTTGCAGGGAAGTTGTCTGTTCCGTCAATTACAAAATCATATTCCTTAACTAAATCAAGAATGTTGGTTGAGTCAACAAACATTCTGTAGGTATTAACCTTTACATCAGGGTTGATTGCTTCCATTGTCTCTGCAGCTGACTTAACCTTTGCCTTGCCAATATCTGCAGTTGTATGAATTACCTGTCTCTGAAGATTGCTGAGGTCTACCTCATCAGCATCTACAATACCGATTGTTCCAACACCTGCTGCTGCAAGATAGAGTGCTGCAGGAGCTCCAAGTCCACCTGCACCGATAATCAAAACCTTTGCATTTAAAAGCTTCTTCTGACCTTTTACACCAACCTCTGAAAGGATGATATGGCGAGAATAACGCTCAAGCTGTTCATTTGTGAATGCCATTATCTTGCGCCGCCTCCCATGAAATAAAGAAACTCTACAGCATCGCCTTCCTTAAGTACTGTTGTTGGGAAATCATCTCTGCTGATAAATTCATCATTAATTGTAACTGTTACATAATCAGGATTGTCAATCTGTTCCTTTTCAATTAAAGCCGGTACTGTAAGACCCTCTTCATATTCCTTCTTGTTTCCTGCTACTGTAATTGTCATAATAAAATTCCTCCATAATAACTTTTGTAATAAATTGTCTTTTAAATATTAATCAGCTCAGCAATTTTATCTTTTCCTGCTGCGCCGCTAAGTCTTGATTTTTCTTCGCCATCCACGAGATAGATGAGAGTAGGTGCAGACATTACATTATATTTTTCTGCAAGCTCGCCATCATAGTTGACATTGATTTTATATACATAAAGCTTGTCTTCATTTTCTTCTTCGAATTCACCTAAAGGTCCGGCCATTCTTTTACATGGAATACATGAATCAGAATAAAAGTCGAGAAGCACAGGCTTATCTGCCTTTAAAACCTTTTCTTCAAAATTGTCTTTATTTACTCTTAATGCCATTATCAGTCTCCTACCTTCTTTACAATAAGGGTGTAGGTTCCATCATCATTTGTATTAAGCTTTAAGATCTGATGGCCTTCTTCCTTAATACTTCTTGGAACGTTCTGAACAGGCTCGCCATCATTCATCTTAATGGCAAGAATCTGACCGTCATCAAGCTCCTCTAATGCTACCTTTGCCTTTACAAATGTAACAGGGCAAACAACGTCAGTAATATCTACAGTATCATCAATTTCAAAATCAGCCATCATAAGCCTCCTTTAATACCTTATATAATTTTTCTTCACCGACTCTGTCGATTGTGAATTTAAATCTCTCACTTGGATTTGCATTTTCAGCAAAGAAGTTAATTGCTGCATCAGTTACTCTGAAAAGCTGTTCTTCAGTAGTAATTAATGGGAGAGGATAGGTACCCTTGCTGATTGAATTACCAAAGGTTCCTCCAAAGGATACAAGATAAGCAGCCTCTGCATCCCAGGCATCTGTAGGACAGGACTTAACGCAGCGTCCACAGTAATTACACTTAGAATAATCGACAACCACCTTGCCTTCTTCAATTGTAATTGCATTTTCACGACATGCCTTTTCACATACACCGCAATTAATGCAGTCTTCCTGCTTCCACTTTACATTAAGTGCACCCTTAACTCCGACATCATTTTCCTCTGCCTTAAGGCAGTTATTCTGACATCCGGTTACACCGAACTTGAATTTGTGAGGAAGCTCTCTTCCGAAATAACGTTCATCGAGCTTTTTAGCGATGTCTGTTGTGTCTATGTTGCCACTTGGGCAAACCTGACTACCCTGACAGGCAGTAACTGTACGAACACGAGGTCCGCATACACCCGGCTTACAGCCGCCTTCGGCTAAAGCATCCTTTACAGCTTCAATGTCCTGAAGCTTAATGAAAGGAATTTCTACGCCCTGACGTGAGGTAAGATGAACATAGCCTTCGCCATACTGTTCTGCTACCTCTGCGATTTTCTTAAGATTCTCAGCGGTAAGTGTACCTCCGACAACTGCCAAACGCAGCGAAAAATTATTTTTCTGCTTTTGACGCATGAAGCCGCCTTTTTTTAACGTCTTATAATCTACTTCTGCCATATCAGTCTACTCCTTCTATTGCATTTTTGAAATCATTTTTTATATCTTCAATATCTTCAATTCCAACACTGATTCGAATCATGTCATCATAAACTCCGGACAAAATCTGCTCAGCCTCTGTAAGATGAACTGCGATTGTAGATGCCGGATGAATTACTAAGGTCTTTGTATCGCCGATATTTGCAAGAATAAGTGGGAGCTTTAAGGAATTAATTATCTTAAAGGCTCTTTCCTTGCTTCCGGTTCTTACGGTAACAATTCCACCATAGCCTCCATTAAACTGCTTCTTTGCGAGTTCATGGTAAGGGCTTGATTCAAGTCCCGGATAATTTACTATGAGTCCTTTGCCAAGTCCTTCAAGGAATTTTGCAAGCTCAAGTGCATTATAGCAATGTCTTTCCATTCTAAGACCAAGCGTTTCAAGTCCAAGATTATTAAGGAAAGCATTCTGTGGTGAAAGACAGGCTCCTGTATTTCTGAAGAAGCTGTCACGCAGCTTTGCTATATAACCCATTGGGCCAAACTTTATATATTTTTTCATTCCCGGATATTTTGCGGTATCAAGTCTAAGCTTTGAGCTTACTGTAAGAATACCACTTATGGCATCACTGTTGCCATTGATATATTTAGATGATGAATTTACTACAACATCAGCTCCGAGTGTAATTGGCTTAACCACAAATGCGGTTGCCGCCGTATTGTCAACGATGAATGGCAGATTGTGTGAATGTGCCATGTCTGCGACTGCCTGAATGTCTGTAACATCAAGCTTAGGATTGCCAATAGTTTCAGCAAATATTATTCTTGTCTTATCTGTAATCAGCTCTTCATAAGCTGAAGGTGTATTTTCTTTAACATATTTAGTAGTGATACCAAAGGCTTCTAAATCTTCAAAAAGCTCTACAGTACCACCATAGAGACCGGCAGCTGCAACAACCTCATCACCTGCCTGGAGAATATTCATAAATGCATTGAATAAAGCTGCCATTCCGGAAGCACATGCAACACTGGCAAGTCCTCCTTCAAGTCTGGTAATTCTTTTTTCAAATGCTTCTACCGTAGGATTATTTATTCTTGTATAAGAAAATCCCATCTTTTTATTAGTGAAAATTTTTTCAAGCTCCTCTGCATTCTCATGTCTGAATGCACTGCTCTGATAAATAGGAACCTGTGTTGCACCAAATGGATTTTTATCATCCACACCATGCAGCAGTCCTGTATTAAAACCACAGTCTGTCATGCCTTTACTCCAATTTCTTCCGTAGTAACGTTATTTTATATACCCCTTAATCACATGGGAATACTGTAAATTCCTATCGGTTAAGTATGTTTAATACCGATTTATCATATAATGTTTTTCAAGGTTTGTCAATAAATTTGTTATCATACACTTGGGCACATGATAATTGCACCAGACATTTGTTACATTAATAGTTTGTCCGGTCTGCTACAATGTATGATGTGCCAAGTATATGATAATTGTAGCAGACCTCATTAAAAGTTAAAGTTAATAATCAAAGGTCAGGTTGCAAATTCTTTAATAGCATCACAGGTGTAATTAATGTCTTCCGCCGAGTGAGCTGCGGATACAAACATTGCTTCAAACTGTGATGGTGCGAGATAGATGCCTTTATCGAGCATGAAGCCAAAATAATCTGCATAGGCTGAGGTGTCTGCTTTTAAGGCTGAGTTATAATCATATACTTTTTCGCCTGTAAAGAAGATACTCATAAGAGAGCCTACCTGATTTACACAAGCCTTTTTGCCGAGTGCCGATTTTGCTGTTTCTGCAAGCTTTGCTGTGCTCTCTGATATTTTATTATATAGACCATTTTTATTTTCTTCAATAAGAATTTTTAAAGTTTCAATACCTGCCGTTGTTGCTATTGGGTTTCCTGAGAGTGTTCCTGCCTGGTAAACTCCGCCTAGCGGTGCAACCACCTCCATTATGTCTTTTCTTCCTCCGTAGGCAGCCATTGGCATTCCACCGCCAATTATTTTTCCAAGTGTAGTCAAATCGGGTTTAATGCCATAATATTCCTGCGCTCCACCTAAGGAAAGTCTGAAGCCTGTAATTACTTCATCAAAAATCAAAAGTGAACCATGTTTTTCAGTTATGTCTCTTAGTCCCTGAAGGAAGCCTTCTTCAGGTGGTACGACACCCATGTTTGCAGCTACCGGTTCTACAATTATCGCAGCTATGTCTTTACCATAGCTGTTAAAGAGCTTTTCAACTGAGGACAAATCATTATATTCAGCTACAAGTGTATTTTTACTGTAATCTGCCGGCACTCCAAGGCTGTCCGGAACTGCCTGAGTCATTGCACCGGAGCCTGCCTTTACAAGAAGTCCGTCCGAATGACCATGATAGCAGCCTCTGAATTTTAAAATTTTATCTCTGCCCGTAAAGCCTCTTGCAACTCGTATTGCACTCATGACAGCTTCTGTTCCTGAATTGACAAGACGAAGCATTTCAATGGAAGGCATAAGCTGCTGCACAAGTGAAGCCAGTATAAATTCCTTTTCAGTTGGTGCTCCAAAGGACAGTCCGTTTTCACAGGCCTTCTGTACTGCGGTAATCACTCTTTTATCTGCATGTCCAAGGATTCCGGGTCCCCAGGAGCAGACATAGTCAGTATATACATTTCCATCCACATCTACAATTTTTGAACCATAGGCATGGTCAATAAATAATGGTGTGCGATTTACTGCTCTAAAGGCTCTTACCGGAGAATTAACTCCACCCGGCATTAATTTTTCAGATTTTTCATATAATAAATTAGATTTATCATTCATAAAATTCGCCTCTTATTTTTTAGCCTTTCGTAATAATATTTAAATCTAAAGTTCATTTGAGCTTTTTTATTTAGCTCTGGTTTTCATAAGTCATTTGAGCAATTTTTATTTAGCTCTCTTTTTCATAAGTCATTTAAGACTATATTATTAATTTTCAAATATCAAGCCAGGCTGCCACATCAAGTGCGTGGTAGGTAATTATTATCTTTGCTCCTGCACGTTTCATGCCTGTCAGGTTTTCCATCACTATTCTCTTTTCATCAATCCAGCCTGCATTTGCCGCTGCCTTTACCATTGAATACTCACCACTTACATTGTAAACTGCAATTGGATAATTAGTAGTTAAGGATACTTCTTTAACTACATCAAGGTAGGCTAACGCCGGTTTAACCATAATTATGTCAGCGCCTTCATCAATATCATTTTCACATTCTCTTACTGCTTCTCTGCCATTTGCCGGATCCATCTGATAGGTTTTACGATCACCAAAGGCAGGTGCTGAATGGGCAGCATCACGAAATGGTGAATAGTAGGCAGAGGCAAATTTAGCACTGTAAGCCATAAGCATTGTATTGATAAAGCCTTCCTCATCAAGCTTCTCTCTTATGTACTCAACTCGTCCGTCCATCATGTCAGATGGTGCAATTATATCAGCACCGGCCTTGGCCATGCTTACTGCCATTTTACCTAAAAGAACAAGAGTTTCATCATTTAATATCTCATGACCGCAGATTAGTCCACAATGACCATGTGACGTATATTCGCAAAGACAGACATCTGCAATAATCAAAAGCTTCGGTGCTCTTTCCTTTATATGACGGATTGCACGCTGTGTGATTCCTTCATCATTGTAAGCCTCGCTTCCAACCTCATCTTTATGGGCAGGGATTCCAAAAATCAATATGGCAGGAATTCCCGAAGCAACTATTCTGTCAAGCTCCTCATCAAATCTGTCAATTGACCACTGAAAAATTCCGGGCATTGAGTCTACGGGATTTTTAATCTTCTCGCCCTCTGTAATAAAAACCGGATAAACAAGGTCGTCCTTGCTAAGCGCAGTTTCTCTTACCATGCGTCGCATAGTTTCATTTACTCTTAATCTTCTCATTCTAATCATGATAATCTAATCTCCATTCTGCCACAGGCGTGGCACAAAGCTATCCCATTTACACCAATGAATATTTGCAAGCTTCTTTGTTTCAAACAGAATCCAAGACTCCTGCTTTAGCCAAGATTTTTTAACACCAAATTCATACTCTATTTGTGAAAGCCTCAATAAGGCCTGATACATCACAGGCAGAGGCTATTATGTCTGCGCTTTCTGAAGCTTCATTCAGCTTCTTTGCAGTAACCTTACCGATGCAGGCAATTTTTATGCCCTCAGGAAGCTTACGTCCTGTATTTTTTAATTCATCAAAAAATGCCGAAGCTCCCGATGCACTTACAAATACCAAATAGTCCATTTCATTGAGATATTTAATATTTCCGGTAAAGCTGCCAAGCACATCATAAACAGGTATTTCTTTATAAATAATATTCCTTTCAGAAAGCATCCCGGTAAGCTCAGGGCTTCCCTTAGCTGCTCTTGGAATAAACACCTTTTCTTCCGGTTTTAATGTATCTGCAAGTTTTCTTGAAAGTGCTTCCACAGTATACTCAGGCGGTATCAAATCTGCCACAAAGCCATAGCTTAAAAGCTTCTCCGCCGTACCGCTTCCTATAACTGCAAATTTAACCTCTGCAAGTACTCTTAAATCAATTTTTTCTTTTTTCAGATACTTAAAGAAAATTTCAATCGAATTCTGACTGGTAAAAATTATCCAGCCATAATCATGCAAATGATGAAGCTCAGCAATTAACTCACTGACTGAAGCCGACTCTTCTATTTTCATTTTACAGAGCCTTACCGGCTGCATACCGATTTTTTCAAAAGCAGACTTTAGTTTTTTCCAAAGAAGGTCAGTTGCAGTTATGCCGACATATTTCGGTCTGTTATGATAAAGATAATCGCAGGCTGCAGTAGCTCCAATTACAATAACTGCCGGAGAAGGCAACGCAGCCTCAATCACCTTTTCAGCTATATCAAAAAGCTCACCTTTTACAATTTTCTGCATTTCCATTGTTCCATTAGAAATAACGGCAACGGGTGTATTAGCCGGCTTTCCTTCATCAATCAGCCGCTTTGCTATGTCTCCCAGATTTGAAAGTCCCATCAGAAATACAAGTGTTCCTTCCAGCTCTGCCAGATTTTTGTAATCATAATCAGGGCTCTTATCACCTGATGCTTTTGTATGGCCTGTTATAACATGAAAGCTTCGGCTAATCCCCCTGTGAGTAACAGGTATTCCTGCACACTCCGGTACGGCAATTGCCGAGCTCACTCCCGGTATCACCTCATAAGGAATATTTTCTTTTTCCAGTGCTTCTATTTCTTCACCGCCTCTTCCAAAGACAAAGGAATCTCCTCCCTTGAGGCGCACAATATTTTCATGTCTTCCGGCACAGTCAATTAAAATCCTATTTATTTCATCCTGACTTTTATAATGCTCATTCGCAGCCTTGCCAACATATATTTTTTCAGCCTGACTGCTTACATAATCAAGCAATTCTTCAGAAGCCAGTCTGTCATAGACTATTGCATCACATGCCTTTATTTTTTCAAGTCCCTTAAGTGTAATCAGTCCTGCATCACCGGGACCTGCTCCCACCAGATAAACCTTGGACATTTTTATTTACCTGCCTTTATCTCTTTGCTCGTTCCGCAAGGGTAGCTGCTGCACTAAAACGATTTATATACTTTGCCTCAGACTCTCCATTAAAAATACAATAGGAACATTTCCTTTTAAGTCTTATGTGCACCTTTTCTTCTAAAGCTGTCACCAAAACACCTATTGCTTCATGACAGCCTGCATCAAGAAATTTCAATACGTAGCGTTCAACCTCAAGCTCCGTCATGGTCTTTTCATCAGAGATTCCCTTTACAAGCTCGCCTGCAAAATCATTCTTCCTACATTCAATTGCAATAATGCCCTGACCACCTGCCGGAACAATTTCATCTTCATAAAAAAATTCATAATTCAAATCAGGTTCTTCCAGAAGTCCAAGTCTTTTAAGCCCTGCTGCCGCAAGAATTATTCCGTCATATTCACCATTTCTAAGCTTTTCTATTCTTGTCGGTACATTGCCTCGAATGGGTGCAAATTCCAACTCCGGAAGAATCCTCTCCAGCTGAAACTGTCTGCGAAGACTTCCAGTACCAATTTTATATTTTACCGGCTGTTCTGAGGCTTCATCCTCAGCATATAAATTGGAGTGGTCAAAGCCTAAGCTTTCAGACAGTCTTTTGTTTTCAAAATTTATATTTGAGCTTTTAAGTGTGACAAGCACATCTCTCACATCCTCCCTGGGGAGAGCTCCTGCTATTTCAAGCTCATCAGCTAACTCCATTGGCATATCTTTTGCGCTGTGAACTGCAATATCAATTTTATTTTCCAAAAGAGCATTTTCAAACTCTGTAACGAAAGCACCCTTTCCGCCAAAATCCGTAAGTGGCTTATCAATAATTTTATCGCCCTTGGTAGTCAGTATAATTTTTTCAATTGTAAGCTCAGGAAATTTTTGAGTCAAAGCATCAATTACCATATCTGCCTGCTTTTGTGCAAGCCGGCTTCCTCTTGTGCCAACTCTTATCAATTTTTTATTATCCATAAAAACTACCCCGAATTTAAAATTTCTTCCACAATTTCATCTGGTATTTTACCTTTATTGGCATCACCGTAAGCTAAAAGCTGCTTAAATATTTCTTTTCGTTTACGAGTGTCAGGTACCTGAGAAATCACCTGTTCCCTAAGGCTTCCAAGTGCTTCTATCATTTCGCCATAGTAATCCGGAATACCCTCGGCTATTTTTTCTTTAACATAGGCAGCGGCACTCGGACTCTGTCCTCCCGTCGAAACAGCAATAAGTAAATCCTTTTCCTGAAGCATTGCAGGAAAAATAAATGAACATGCCTCTTTAATATCTACCGCATTTACGGGAATGTTTTTTTCTTTGCAGACCTTCGCTATATGTAAATCTGTCTCATAAATACCTGTGGCAGCTATCACAAGGTCTGCGCCCAAAAGCTCGCCATCATCATATTTTTTCAAGTCTGCAATAAGTCTGTCATTTTCCTCTAAAATACATTTAAGTCCGGGACAGATTTCTTCTGCCACCACCCTGATATTCACGCCGAAGGGCAGCAGCTTTTTTATTTTGTGCAGAGCGATTTGACCTCCACCAACAACCAGACAATTTTTATCTTCAATATCAACCATAAAAGGAAAGTACGCCATAGTTATTCACAGCCTTCCTCTTTACATATTTTTTCTAAAACAGCCAAAAGCTGTTCACTGTCAAGTACATCTCGCAAATAATAAAGCATCCTGTCAAACCAAGCCTCTTCATGCTTTCCTTCAAGTTTTTTCTGAAAGCTTCTGATGTAGAGCTTCTTTAAGACCTCTTCAGCACATTCATCTGCTATCACTGCAGCCTTTTTAGCCTCATCCATTTTTATATCGGTATTTTCTTTTGAAAGAGTCTTGAAATAATCTATATCAACCAGCCTGATGCCAGCAGTGTTTGCAAGCTCCTTGTCAATATCAAAAGGAACAGCAAGATCAATCAGCAGATAATTATGCTTTGATTTGCTTAAATTAAAGGCTTCTCCGGTAAGAGTATAATGAGGACTTGTTGTTGCACTTATGACAACTGATACTTCCTTGAGAATTTCATAGCGTGATGTAAAAGGAATCCATTCAATCTGTTCTTGCCTGCCACAATCAAAGGCATTTTCAGGATTTTTTCTACGACTTGTTCCGATTACCCTAATGCCTCTGTCATTCAAATCCTTAGCAACAATGGAACCAATTTTTCCGGTGGCTCCAATTACAAGTACACCCTGTGGAAGCTCTCTATTTTCAAGAAGAAAGCTCTCTGTAAATCTTGCAGTAAGTGTACCAAAGGAAACCGGGGTATTGGAAAGCTCGGTTTCTGATTTTGAAAGCTTTGCACAATTAAAAGCCCCTTGAAAAATGATATTGAGCTCACTGTCAGTAAGGCCTTCATTCTCTGCCAAAAGATAGGCTTCTTTAACCTGTCTTAGGATTTCATCTTCTCCAAGAACCATGGAATCTAATCCACAAGCCACTCTGTAAAGATGCTTTATTGCTTTTTTGCCTTCATAATAAAGACAATATTTTTTTATAATTTCTCCAGGGATATTTTTAGCTTCTGATAAGGATTTTTCAATTTGTTCAAAGCCATTCTTGCTTTCTGTAAAATAAAGCTCACTACGATTGCAGGTAGATACTAAGACTCCACCCTTTATTATATTTTCATTCTTTAAAGAAGACAAAAAAAGAATCTGCTCTTTATTCTGAAAAGCAAATTTTTCTCTTATATCTAATGGTGTCTTTTTAAAGCTTATGCTGATGCAATACATGAGTGAATATCTCCTGTTATTTTAGGAAATCCGGTATTTAAGCCTGCCTGTTAAAGCTTTCATTTGATAGTTCTGATTTCCATTTCCAAGTCTAGCAAAAGTATAACTCATTGTCAAGGAAAGTTAAAGTGTGGATGTGAAGGTTAAATAAAATAGGCACAGAAAGCTTTAAACCTTCTGTGCCTATTTTATTTAAACCCAGTTAAACCACTAGTTAAAGCATGCGAGATATTCACCGATATCTTCAATTGCTTTCTGTGCGTCATCGCCTTCGGCGGCAATCTCAACGCTGGTTCCTTTGTTCCACTTCACAGCCATGATACCCATAATGCTTTTCATGTTGACCTTGCACTGCCCTGCATGGACAAAGATCTCCGAATCATAACAGCATGCCTTTTGAACAACCTCTGCGATAGGGTTGTCGTACTCGGCAAAGATATCGCCAACAACAACTTCTTTTTTACACATTGCTAACTCTCCTGCGTTTTTTAAAAAATCTTTTGATAATTGTTGGTTGCAGTTTTAAATTCGCCTTCTCTCTTACTTTCTTTTAAACCACAAAAATTATCAACCCGTAGTGGTCATATAAGATGACCGACACTAATATATTATCATATAAAAATGAATAATACTTCACAAAATTGCATAAGGCAGAAAACTATTATTGTTTATATTTACCTACTACCTAGTAGGATATTTCTATTTGCGCAATATTTAGACGTATGTTGTATATCTCATGAATGATATTTAATTTAAATAGACGGTAGTTGTTTTAAATATTGCAACTATTATTTTATCAGACACATGTATTTTAGCCTTATCTGAAAAGTAGCTTTAAGGTTATGAGCAAGTAGCGAAGCGGACCTAGAATATCCGCTTTGATTCCAACAAAAAAGGTCTTCTCCCCTGGGCGAAATCACCTGGGAGAAGACCTTTTCAAGAATTTTATTTTTATTACATGCTTGTGTATCCACCGTCAACAGGAAGAATTACTCCGTTTACATATGCGCTTGCAGGTGATGCAAGGAAGATGGCAGCTGTGTCAAGCTCTCCTTCTTTTCCATATCTTGAAAGTGGAATCATTGTCTTTGCATAGTTCTGGAAGAACTCACTTTCGAGAGTTTCTTTTGTGAGTGGTGTTTCAAAATAACCAGGGCAGATAGAATTTACTGTAATTCCTTTTTCGCCCCACTCTGCTGCAAGTGCACGAGTAAGATTAATTACGCCACCCTTTGCTGCATGATAAGGTGAAGCAGGAGCAATCTTATTTCCTACCATTCCATACATTGAAGCTATGTTGATGATTCTTCCATAGCCTGCAGGAATCATTGCCTTCTTTGCTGCAGCTCTGGCTACCTTAAAGGTACCAAAGAGATCAATATTCATTTCATTTGCAAACTGATCGTCAGTAATATCCTCAGCAGGTGCAACTGCTCCGGTGCCTGCATTATTAACTACAATATCAATTCTTCCGAATTTTGCGATAACGGCATCAATAGCCTCATCTACTTTTTTTGTATCTGTAATATCACAGGATACGGCGAAGGTTTCCACTCCATAGGTATCAGCAATTTCCTTAGCAACCTCATCAATGAGATTCTGACGTCTTGCAAGAGCTACAATCTTTGCTCCCTGATTTGCAAGTGCCTTAGCCATCTGAACTCCAAGACCTGTTGAACATCCGGTTACTACTGCAACCTGTCCTGTTAAATCAAAATAATTTTTCATAATTCGCTCCTTTTGTATTTTATTGATGTAAACCTCTCTACATCCCTGAGTCGATTATAAACGATTAGCCTAAATAAAACAAGGTTGTTTTTCTTCCGAACTCAGTACTTCATTCATGCTTCCCATTCTATAGCCCATAAGATCAAGGGTAACATATTCAAAGCCAATGCTCTTGAATTTCTCATAAACCTTTAATCTTACTGAATCTTCCATAATTTTTTGAAATTCCGAAGGTTCAAGTTCAATTCG
>CAZVBH010000035.1:0-20739 GCA_964625275.1 uncultured Lachnoclostridium sp. | reverse complement strand
CTTTCTGATAAAGCACATGAATCTGCATAAATGATGTATGCCTGCTGTTTCACACACACTTTAGTCAAAAATTTATAATCAAGAACGGTTGTCCCATCCTTTTCAAAATAAAAATAATAAGCTGTATCATTATGAGAGCCAAGATAATATTCTTCATCATTATTTTCCATGTATTCGATGCCGTTTGTTTCTGTATACCAGATGTATTTCCTAATATCTTCTGTTTCCACATTGTTGTTTAATGTCCCATCCGGTAAAAACAATGTTCCTCCAAGTTCGTAGTAGGAAAAATCCCCGCCAGTTCCCTCGACAGTATTCTTTCCTTCGCCATAGCCGTTAATTACTCTTTTTACCCGTTCAGCAGTTATATCATTCGCATAGTCTCCCATTTCAACAAGGATAAACTTTCGATTACCGCCATCAGACTTATTCATATTTAAAACAGCGTGTGCAGTAGTACCTGAACCTGCGAAAGAATCCAAAATAATATCATTTTTATTTGTTGCTATTTTCAATATTCTATCAATTAGCTTAGTGGGTTTAGGCGTATTAAAATCTCCAATGTTAATTTCCTTTATCTCATTCGTAGCTCCTTGAGTGTGATTAACATCTTCATAATGCCACAATGTCCGATTTACAACCCCTTTATTTTCAGATAAAAATTTCTTATATCTTGGAAATTGAGCATCCCCATTAATACCCCAAAACAATCTGTTTTCTTTTTGATATATCTCCGTCTGTTCTTTAGAATATTTCCAAACAGCTGTTTCTTTAGGATATACTTCTCGTCCATTATTAGGATTTACTATCGGATAAAACAAATTCGGTCTCTCTTGTTTAGTCTTGGCACATGTATACGTAGACGAATTATAAGCACCTCTTGAATCATTATCTGGATTCGAATAATTTTTTAACTGCTTTTCGTTCAATGGCAGCCTATTCAATTTCCACTTATCTTTATTCTTCGAATACACCAAAATAAACTCAGTATCATTACTAAAAAATTTCGCATCGTTAGATGGAGAAGCTTTTTTAAACCATGTAATAATTGTCACAAAATTTTTACTTCCAAAAATTTCATCACACACTAATCGTAAATTTGCCAGTTCATTATCATCTATACTGATAAAAATTGCGCCATCCTCTGATAAGAGCTTTTGCAACAAACACAATCTTGGATACATCATACATAACCATTTATCATGTCGAGATAAATCTTCTCCTTCCTTACCTACAACCTCTCCCAACCATTTTTTTATCTTAGGATCATTCACATTATCATTGTAAACCCAACCTTCGTTTCCGGTGTTATATGGCGGATCTATATAGATGCATTTTATTTTTCCTTCATACTGCGGGAGAAGTGCCTTCAATGCTTCCAGATTATCTCCATGAATAATCATATTTTCGCTATGATTGTCTTCGTCATGTACACCGCTCTGGTCATAACTATACTTTCTCTCCAGCACTCTATATGGCACATCATTATGATGATTTATTACCTTATCTTTTCCAATCCAGTCCAATGTAGGCATTTACTTGCTCCTTATCTTGCTATTGCAGTTTTTCCAAAGTATCAATTATTGTTTCTGCCTTATCCGTCAACACGTACTTTCCCCTTGTTTTTTGCTTCACAAAGTTCTCTTCCTGCAATATGCGAAACATACTATTGACTTTCATCTTGCTATATTTAAGTGTCGTTGCTATCTGTTGCTGCGTTAAAGGTATTACCTTTTCATCCAAGATAACAACCTCATTATCATGCATTAATTTAAGCAAATCATAATAATCATTTAAAAACAATTTGATTCCCATATGGATTGTCTCCCTGTACTTTTAAATCCAAATCAATGAGTTCATTATAGCATAATATACAGATGTTTTAAATATCATTTTTTTGTTATCTGATAATTTTTGTTCAAATATATCGACCGCAGCATTTTCATGTCATTTTGCCTCAGTAGCCTGTCCCAAATCATGCTTCCCAAAATTTTCCGGAGGTCAACAGCCAGATACGCATCAGAGACATCTCTGCTCTGATGCTGTCCATCATCCATTTTTCCGCATAAGCTGCCACTACTTCATCATCCGCATTGTTTTCTGTCTGCTCCGCATTGACATCGTCATGTGGTTCATATTGCTTCTGTGCTGTGGGTACATTGAGATTCCCCTGCATCCCTGCAACCAGACTTCCGATCATAGTCATTACCGACTTATTTGCTTCCTCTCTGGCTTCCTTTTTTGCTTCTTCCCGGATTCTCTGTTCCAGCGCCTCCAGCTCATATCTGGAAACATAATCGGAATCCTGCTCGTCCTTTTCTTCCTGCTCTTTCAGATTTTCAGCTCCATAATGGTCAATATAATACAAACACGCCTCAATCATAAACTGATTCGCGACTTATAAACATTCCTGTTTAAACTAAATCCGCAGAAGCCTTGAAAATACGCTATTTCTCAAGGTTTCTGCGGACTTCATGCCCCTTGTTTAACATTTGTTTTTGATAAATTAAGCTTTTCTCCTTATATATAAAATCCCTGCCATTTAATAAGGCAGGGATTTTATATATAAATTTAAGTTTTAATTATTTTTTTCGTCTTTATTAACCGAATTTCCATAGATGATGGCTCCGGGTGTGTTTACATAATCAATTGTTTGAGTCGGCAGATTCTTTTGTTCAAGTCTGCTTTCTGACCAGGACTTTGCAAGGCCATAAATTACTGCTCCCGTCGGACTTCCGATAAGCATACCGACAATACCAAAGAGTCCGCCTCCAATAAGACAGAAAACAAGTACATAAATTGGTGACAAGCCTACAGACCTGCCTACAATTCTTGGGTCCAGATAATTACAATCAAACTGTTGGAGAGCTATAATAAAGATTGCAAAGATAAGACCATCAACAGGCTTTACGCAAAGGATAAGAACTACACTTGGTATGCCTCCGATATATGGGCCAAAAAAAGGAATTACATTTGTTACACCAACAATTACGCTCACCAAAATACGATTGTCTGCAATGGCTTCACAGCCAAACATTCCAAGTATTGACATTCCAATAAAGCAAATGAAGCCTATTATTATAGAATCAAGAATCTTTCCAAGTATTGCACTCTTAAAAATCTGATTTGCACCATGAAAAACCTGAACCACTTTTTTTGCAGTTTTTGGCTTCATAACTGAAAAGGTAAGCTTTTTTACCTGTCCTAAGTATCTTTCCTTTCCGCCAAGAAGATAGATTGCAACAATAAGTCCAATAACAACATTGTAAACCACCTTCATAATTACAACCACCCAGTTATAGGCTGCTGAAAGTAAAGAGTTAAGGTAATCACTTGCTATCTGCATTATATTAAATTCTTCAAGAACCTTATTGACGTCAGGAATTTGTTTTTTTATCCATTCATGACTATCTACAAAGCTGACTACTTTGTCACTTATGGTCTGATAATATTCCGGAAATTTATCGACCAGATTTGAAAGACTCTCTGTAAAAGCCGGTATTACCGCAGACATCAAAAGTATAATTACAGTAACAGCTGCAACAACTGAAATAAATACAGATAACCTTCTTATCGTCTTTGCCGGGCCTACAAGTGCCTCGTTCTGATTTGTACACTCAGCATTATCATCACTTTTTTCAACTGCCTTTTTCTTGGACTCTCTTTCTTTATGGCTGTTCTTCGATTTCCCAGCAGTACTCTTTTTTGCTACTCTTTTTGCATTTTGTTCTTTTACATATTCATAAAACTTTAGGAGATATTTATCAAGAAGCATTACAAGTGGATTTAGCACATAAGCAAAGGCAAAGCCAACAATAATCGGAGATATAACCGAAAGAATAACTTTGAAAATTTTACTTACATTGTTAAACTTAAACAATATGAAATAAAAAAGAATACATGCTGCAATAACAACAAAGCTTGTAAGTGCAATATCAAAATATTTTTCGATATTTTGCTTCCAGCTTTTTCCGGATGTATCCTCTTCGTCAAGAAGCTCTTCATCAAGATTAATATTCTTATGATTTTCCTGATTCATCTTAATCAACCTGCCTTTCTAAATAAATATCAGTAGAAGCTAATAAAGTATCAGTAGAAGCTAAGCCTTCTGCCGGTAAAAATTTGTTTAAACCACCTTTAAAGGTAAATATCCCCTCGGTAAAAAGATAGTTTTTCGGGTAAAGTCAAATGGTATTTCCTACAATTGTTCTTGCTTCTAACACATCAGCAACTTCCCCTGCTGCAATCATCTGTGCCAGAATGTTACCAAAGGCAGTTGCTTCAGAAGGGCCGGCACTTACCTTAAGTCCTGTTGCCTTTTCTGTCAAGTGGTTGAGATAGTCGGCATTAGAACCGCCACCCACAACATGAAGTGATTTGTAGCTCTTTCCCGTAATTTCTGAAAGAGCTTTAATATTTTTCGCATAGCAATCAGCTAAAGAAGCATAGACAACCTTAGCAAGCTCACCAACTGTCTGTGGAACCTGCTGATTAGTTTCTTCACAGGCCCTTTTAATCTCTTCTATCATGCTTTTTGGTGCAAGGAATCGCTCATCAGTGCAGTCTACAATTGAAGCTATTTCTGACTGAGAAGCCATGTCACAAAGCTCGGCAAAGCTTTGCTCTCTGCCAAGCTCATTACGCACTGACTGAATCATCCAAAGTCCCATTATATTTTTCAAAAATCTGATTTTTCCGCCATAGCCACCTTCATTGGTAAAATTGTAACGGTGGCTCATTTCATCAGTTCTTGGACTGTCAAGCTCCGTTCCAAGAAGTGACCAGGTGCCTGAGCTTATGTAGAGAAAATCTTTTTCCTTTGCAGGAACAGCAAGAACTGCTGAGCCTGTATCATGCTCTGCAGGCATAACAACCTCACAGCTAAAACCAATTTCAGCCTCAATTTCTTTTCTGAGTGAACCAAGCTTTTTGCCAGGTCTGTCAACATGTCCAAACAGTTTTCTAGGGAAGCCAAGCATGTCAATAAGCTCAAGGTCCCACTGACCGGTATGTGGATTTAAAAGCTGGCTGGATGAGGCGTGAGTATACTCAACTGCCTTTTCACCCGTAAGAAGATATTGTATATAATCCGGTGTTAGAATCAGACGTTCTGCTCTTTCAAGCAATTCCGGTTCTCTAAGCTTTATTGCCATGAGCTGGTAAATCGTGTTATACATGGCCTTCTGAATGCCTGTTCTTTCATAAAGCTTATCTTCAGGAATAATTTTATAGACCTCTTCGTCCATACCCTGGGTTCTGTCATCGCGATAAGAAACCGTCTTTCCTACAGGATTTCCGTCCTTATCCAATAAAACAAAGTCGACACCCCAAGTGTCAACGCCCATTGAAACAGGTATCTTGCCAAGCTCCTTACATTTTTTCAGACCCTTTACGATTTCATCTAGCAAATACTCATAATCCCAGCACCAGGAGCCATCAACATCTTTGATTCCATTTTCGAAACGATAAATTATTTCGGTATTTAATTTTCTAATTTTTCCACTATTTTCAAGTGAGCCGATAATAAGTCTTCCACTGGAAGCACCAATATCAACTGCAAGATAGTAATTCCCCATTTTTGCCTCACCTTCTGTAATCGTTTTTTTATTCACTTTCATAAAGCTCGAAGCTGCTAAATGCCATATTTACAATGTCCTCATCAGCTAAAGCCTGGGATGGATTATTGACTGTAATTCTAATCAAAAATTCATCATTTACCTGATAAAGATAGCTTTCGGAGTCGTAGTAAGTATCACCACTGCCTATTGAAAGCTCAAAGAACGTCATCTCTCCGGCTTCCAGTTCAACGTCTTCAGTGGAGTACGTTACTTCCATATTTTCACCATAGGTATCTTCGCACCATTTAATATAATTCTCAATACTGTCGCCAAACATATTCATATTCACTACAACAGTAGAATCATCTGCATAATCAAGCTCCCATTCGCCAAAATCCAAATCACTTTCGGAATAGTTGAATTTAGTTCCATCCCAGGTGGTTTTGTAATACTGGTCATCAAAGCCCTGTATAAGGAGTGAGCTTCCATCAATAAGATGAGAGGTAAGCTCTACGGTTTCTACTTCCTTTATGCCTGTTTTTTCTGCAACATAAACATAGCCATCTCTATAACAAGAATTAAGTGATGAGCCAAGTGTCATGTAATCGTCATCACAATTATAATTAATATCTGACTCTGTGAAGGTATAATCAAGTGTAAATGCCACTGTATTATCATCCATAACAATTGTTCCTGTGACACGTCCTGTAAATACCTTCTTAGCCAGTGAAAGAGTTGTATTAATTGCCGTTACGGTCTCATCCATTTTTACTTCAGTTACAAAGGAATCCAGCTCGTCCTTAAGCTCAGTAGCTCCCGCTTCCTTAGCAAGCTCGCCAAGACTGTTAAACATATTTCCTGCCACCTGATTGCTGTCAGTACCTGCTGTATAGGTCTTGTCTGAATACTCCCAGGTATCTCCACAGGAGTACATAAAGAAGTACATCAAATAAGTTTTGATTGCTGTGACATCCTCAACATAGACAACATTATCCGTAACCAGGGAAGCATCAATGTCGCTTTCTGAGGTTGCATTAATCTTACATACTGCTATATTTCCATCTGAAACTCCTGAGGAGTTTAAAACAGAGGTCATGGACTCTTCAGCATTGGAAACTGTAACATTTGCAGAAATCGTAAAAGCGCCCTCATTCATGTCATTAAATTTTGTAAACAGCTCAGAAGCGCTGTCATATTTGCCACTACAGCCTGTAATAAACAGACCGGTAAAAAAAATACCTAATAATATTATCAGCTTTTTAGTTTTGTTCATCTTCCTGACCTTCTGCAATTTCTCTATCGAGGGCATCACTTTTAATATAGTAAATAAAGAAAATAATCCACATTGTAAGTGTTGTAAGTGTACCCTGAATTGCTGCTTCTATATAATAGCTTCGCATATTTTCAAGATTTTCCAAAACGAAGCTGTTGAAAACAGTTTTAATTGCATCGAAATAGGAGTAGCTTTCTCCTGCTGCCCCATACCAGTCCTCAGCAAACTGTTCATAAACATCTATCGAATAAGCAAGATGATTAGTAATCAAAACCAGTGCCAGAAGAATTAGACTTCCGATAATGAGTCTGCTTTTTTTCATCGGACAATTAAAATATCTGTAAAGTGCAATAGCACCAAAGCCAATAAGCAACCCTGCAAACTCTCCTGCGTAGCCTATTTTTACTATAAAAAGCCAGATTATAATTCCAGGAATTGCACCAAGTATTATCCATGCCGGCCATGCTTTATTTTTATCCATTTCATACCCTTTCAAAAACGTAAACCATTAATACTAAAAAAATTAACTTTTGAGGTCACCGGACTTTTCAGATGAGCTTATGTAGTTATAGCTTGTTTCATAAATTCCAAAGCCAAGCTTCTTATAGAGCCCGACTGCCGCCACATTTTGACTGTCAGTATGAAGAATTATGCTTTTGTCGGAATATTCATCTATACAAAAATTTATAAGTCCGGCTGCAATACCTTTTCTTCTGTGAGCTTCGTCGGTCCATACCTCCGAAAGACAAATTTGGTCTGAATAGCTGGTTATCTTGCAGCCTGCGACCTGTTGTGGCAGTCCTTCTGTGTCCTTTAACTCATTGTCGGTTACAATATATTCCACCTCGCAAGCTTCATCAGCAGCTGTAACCACGAAAATGTCATATCTTCCATTTTCAGCAGAGCCTGCCTCATCAAAGACAATTCCTTTGGAGGTTTTTGGAATCCAACGGTCTCTAAGCATCAGATAGTCGTCATAAAATGGCACAAAGCCGGCCTTTGTAAGTCTTTCATCTCCTGCTTCAAAGGTGCTCACGCAGCAACGATTAACCATTTTGCCTAAATTTTGTAAAAGCAGGGTACAAGCCTTGTCACCCCACTCATTTTCAGCAGAAGCAAAAGCAAAATCCGTACAAGCCTTTTCTTCGTTGTAGCCAAGGGGCTCAGCATAAGCAAAAACCTCGCCTACGTTATTACATACAATATAGTTGTTATAAAGACCTTCAAGCGCTTTGTCTTCATCAGGCCTAAAATAGGCTTCAAGCTGCTCATGCTCTAAAAACTCATCGAGTCTGGCTCGAAGCTCAGGTTCATTTTTTAAGGTCTTAAAATATTTAAATTCCATAAATCTCCCTAAATGCAATTAATAAGTTATATCTTAACAAAATTTCATTGATTCATTCATAAAATATCTGTTAATTTTTGATTATATCTGATAGTGCTGCGAAATCAGCAAGTGTGAGCTTTTCACCTCTTACATTTTCATCAAAGCCCAGGCTTTCAAGGGCACGACATACATCTTCCCGTTCAAAGCTTAGCTCCGGTGAATTTTTAATACCATTTGCCAAGGTCTTCCTTCTTTGAGCAAAGGAAGCTTTTATAAGGGCAAACATCAGCTGCTCATCGCGAGGCTTCACAGGCATTTCATCGTGAAGCTTAAGCCTAATTACCGCACTGCCTACATTAGGTCTTGGCATAAAGCAGTTTGGTGGTACATTAGCCTCAAGTGTTGCATCGGCATAATATGTAACAGCCAGACTTAGGGCACCATAGTCCTTACTTCCGGGGCCTGCCTGCATTCGCATTGCAACCTCCCTTTGAACCATTACGGTTATGCTTTCAACAGGTGCATGCTTTTCCAAAATCCCCATGATAATCGGTGTAGTGATATAGTAGGGCAGATTTGCAACTATCTTCAGCTTCTTAGCACCTGCTTCTTCACAAAGCTTTGAAATGTCAAGCTTTAAAATATCTTCATTTATAATTTTTACATTTGAATAAGCCGAAAGTGTATCATTTTGCAAAATAGGGATAAGATTTTTATCTATCTCAACTGCTATGACCTGCTTAGCATTTTCACATAAATACTGAGTAAGCGTTCCTATTCCGGGACCGATTTCCAAAACTGTATCTTCATCGGTAATTTCCGCTGCTTCAACAATTTTGTCGAGAACATGTGTATCGATAAGGAAATTCTGACCGAATTTTTTTTGAAAATTAAAATTGTATTTTTGAAGTATTGCTATTGTTTCCTTTGGATTTCCAAGTGTTGCCAATTGCGTCTCCTATTCTATTTTAGAGTTCTAGCTACAAAAAGATTTACTGTAATGCAGCTTCCTGACTGTAATGTAGCTTCCTGACTGTAATGTAGCTTCTGCGATGCAGACTCACTGATTTTTAATAAATACTAAATCCTCTTCCTAGGAAAGTCTATAAAGCTCCATTGCATTTATTCTTGTAAGGTCAGCCACCTCTTCAGGTGAAATTCCTTTGATTTCAGCTATTTTTTCCACTACATAGCAAAGCTTTCCAGAGTCATTGCGTTTACCTCTAAATGGTACAGGTGCAAGATATGGGCAGTCAGTTTCAATTACAAGTCTGTCCATAGGTACACTTTCAATTGCTTCTACGACCTTTCTGGCATTCTTGAAGGTAATCACTCCACCTATTCCAATAAAATATCCTAGCTTAAGATATTCTTGCGCAATCTCTTTACTATAACTAAAGCAATGAATTACTCCTCTTGATTTGTTACCTTTTTCTTCAATCAGCTTAGTGTACTCTTTCATAATTTCAAGAGTGTCCTCACATGCCTCACGACTATGAATTATGACCGGCATATCAAGCTTTGCTGCAAGCTCAAGCTGTGACCAAAAGGCCTTTTTTTGAAGCTCATGGTCACAGGACTCTCCATAATAATCCAAACCAATCTCGCCAATTGCTACAGTTTTTTCACCCTGTGCCATAGCTTCAAGCTCAGCTAATGCAGCCTCATCACATTCTTCAATCTCATCAGGATGAATTCCTACTGCTGCGACAACTTCATCTCTGGCTTCTGCGAGCTTAACACTATTTCTAGAGGTTTCCATGCTTGCACCGACATTACAAATTTTAAAGATGCCTTCTTCTTTGAGTCCGTCAAGCAACTTCTCCCTGTCCTCGTCAAATTGCTCATCATCATAATGAGCATGTGTTTCAAAAATTCTGTACATTTATTTTTTACCACCCTTTTCATGTGCATAGTACTGGTTATGATCCTTCATAATAACAGTACCCACACCGTCTATGCTGAAAAATTCAAGGAGGAGTGAATGTTCAATGCAACCGTCCACAATATGTACTCTGTTGACTCCACGCCCGACCGCAAGTATTGCATTTTTTAATTTTCTTTCAAAGGCTTCAGAAAGCTTGTTCTTTTTTGCAAAAGCCTCTGCTTCTTCAAGAGAAACATTAGGTATTATTCTTTGTTCCTCATCCATAGCTTCAATAAGTCCCTTATCCTCTGAAAGATAAACCAGCTTTTCAGCTCCCATTCTATGGGCAATTTCGCAGGCAATGTTTTCAGGATAAAGAATCATATTTTCGGTGTCTATGTCATTAGGTGTTACGACCGGAATATATCCATTATCAATTGTCATGTTCAAAGTCTGGAGGTCGATTCCACAGATACCTACTGCCTTAATACCACAAAGCTCAATCAACTTTGCGATTCGCTTATTTTCACGATATTTATCTGCTCCAAAGCGTGTATCATGAACTACAATAGGTCTCATTCCTATAGACTTAAGCAGGGCGATATCCTGCATTACAAGCTGCTCCTCTTTTGCTGAAAGAAGATTTGAGCAGCAGTAGCATATCACAACAATTTTTCCCGAAAAGTCCCTAATATAAGGAAGGGCATCAATAAGAATTGAAGCCTTTTTTTCAACCTCTTGTTTAAAAGATGAATTAATTTCACTCATGTCATTATGCCTTTCTCAAGTCAGCCTGAACACCATATTTAAGTCCTCTGGTGCCGGTTGCGATAAAGTATCTGCCGAATACCTTTTTATCTGCATCAATACTCTTAATTTCGCCAAACATCTGGGTTTTATCATTTAATTTTTCCCAGGTCTTTCCATAGTCAAAGCTTCTGAAGAAGCCAAATATATCATTTATTATTGCGCATACATAAAGTGCCTTATCATTATTAACATACTCATCAGTATCAGGTAAAATTCCCAATCCGACACAGTAAACAGCATCCTTACCACTGCTTAGCTTCTCTGCCTTAAATTTGTCCGAAGCCTTGTCATAAGTAATTTTCCAAAGTCCGTCCACATTCATTGCAAACATGAATGTACCGAATTCACCTGCTACACCACGAATTTCAACAACACACTGAGCATCAATTCCTGCGAGCTGCTGAATGGGCATATTGTCAGGCTTTTTTCTTTCGTGGAAGGTCTTTCCACCATCCTTACTTACATACATTCTTGAGTCTTCACCAAAGCCATAGCAATAATCATCATCAGTTCTGTCAAAGAATGGTTTGAAATTGCCGGAAGCATTTTTTCCATCTATATCAAATATTTCTGATTTTTTGAAGGATACTCCCTTGTCCTCTGAATAAACAACACAATCGGCGGAAATTGTTCCTAAATCTGCAATTGCCCAAACAAGCCTACATGTGTCAGGTGACATTGCTATCCAGCCAGAATTGACATTTGGTCTCTTTATAAAGTCCAGTCTCCTGTCGATTTCCTCGCTAAAGCCATAAGGCATTGCACAGTGGCGAAGAGTTTTACCTGCATCCTCTGAATAAACAACACCGCCACAGGTCTTTCCCTTCCAATTTCCTCTTGGTGTAGCTGCGAATATGTTACCATAGTAGTCAGAATAATCGGCATTTATTGAAGTTATATATCTGTTATTTTCTTCGTCAGCAAAAGAATTTTCACATGGCTTGTCAAGCTCTGTAAAAACAAAGCCACCGAGGTCTCCGACAATATCAAGAGCAATTATGTCTCCCTTAACAGGAGCATAAACATTCAGATGAACTGTCTCTTCTATTCCCTTACAATGATCACTCCAGGACATGTCCTTTCCGGCCTGAAGATTTGTTGTGCCAAAAACACCTGTTCCCGTATTAAAGAAGGCCATATTGGCATCAAAAGGATTTATCTTAATATCACTTAACCAGTGAATTAAGGAACCCCCACCATTGTACTCAGGCTTCATATAAGGAGCATTGAAATGCATATTTCCAACTTCAAGGTTATAAAGCACGAGAGTCCAGCTTTCGCCATAATCTCTGGATTCAAATACCATGTCACCTACATTGCTGCAGATTGTGGAAACCAAAAGATAGCCCGGAAGCTGAGGTGTTGAGGAAATACCGCCAAAGCCACACTGACAATAGTCCTTAGAAATATTGAAGCGCTCATAAACCGGAGTAATGTCTTTAGGCTCACCTAAAAGCCCTGTCTCACTATTATATTCATATCTTAAAACTCTTCCTTCTGTTACATCACCACCGGAGCAGCTATAGCCCGGCTCTGCCATATAGGCATAAGGGCCTGTCTGAGTGAAAGTAACATAGAGATATTTTCCATCAAAATCATATCTATGGCCAACATAGCCGACTATGCCTGCATCATTCTTTTCTCCGTAAGCAGGCTGGGTAAGCTCACTAAAGCTTGCGCCCCTGTCATAAGAAACATAAAGGCTGTGACCTCTGCTTCCATCCTCTCCCCTGTTACTAAGTCCGGAGGCTGATGCAACAATGGTCTTGCCATCAGGTGCAACCCATACAAAAGTAAGATGAGTTTCATTTTCAGGATAATTTTTAGAAGAAACCTTTATTTCTTCCCAGGTCTCGCCCCTGTCAGATGAACGAATAAGGCCTGCCTCCTGTGAAGCAAAATAAATTACTGAGGAATCCGAAGGATCTACAACTAATCTTGTACCACTTCCTCTTCCGACATTATTACCATGAACATGACAAGGCATCTCTTTTATTTCAAAGGTCTTACCATAGTCCTTTGAGGTACAGAAATAACCATTTGGAAAGCTTCCATAAGCAGGATGTCCGACACCACAGGCCACATAAAGAAGAGCCGGGTCATTTTTATCGAGTGCAATTGCCAAAGGGAAGGTTTCACTCATATCAAAATGAGTTACATGCTCAACAAGTGATTGCCACTCATCATTTTCAAAATCATATTTATAGCAGCCGCCAATATCTGTACGACAGTAAAGAATACCCGGAACCTCAGGATGGAAAGCAAATCCGGTTACATAACCGCCTCCCGGAATCTGAAGATTTCCATATTCATATTTAACATTTGTAATTATTTCTGACATAAAAGAACTCCTTATTTTGCGTTTTTTCACACAATACTCGCATTTTAATATACTTTTCCTATTCTACCATATATGCTCAATTTTTTCTACATGGTTTTTCATTAATCCTTTCTTCATTTAACAACAAAGCTCTGTTTAATCCATAAACGAAGAAATGCCGGCTTACACCGACATTTCCACATTTATCTTTTAATCTTCTGCTCTTTTGTATCTGACTCCATTTATTACTATGGTATCTTCTTCATATGATTGAACCTCATAACTTCAATCATATGTAACACCATTTATCATTATAGATATCCTTCTTCTTTCATCGTTTTTTCCATCAAATCAAGTGCCTTTTCAAGCACTGAGCGCTGTGTGCCAAAATTTATTCTTATATAGTTTCTGTCACCAAAGCCCTTTCCGGGAGTGAAGAAAATTTTGGCTTTATTTTTGAAAAAGCCTGCATTTACATGTTCTCCATAAGGTGTAAAATCTACCCACTGAAGATAAGTTGCCTCTGAATGAGGCAATTTAGCCTTTGGAAACCTCTTTCTTAGCTCTGTTTCAAGATAATCACGATTTCCTTTCAGATAATCAAGAAGCTCTGCTTTCCAATCATCAATTTCTGAATAACAGGCAATACCGGCCTCAACATTAAGCACATGCTCTTCGCCAAGGGCATAAGCTGCCTTTTCGAATTTTTTTCTAAGCTCTTCATTTGGGATAACGGCAAAGGAAAGAATCAAATCCGGAAGATTGCACAGCTTTCCATTAGAATAAATTGTGATTGAATTCTCCCTTGCATAATCATCTACAGCAAAGAATGGTATATGCTTTCCTTCAAAGACAATTTCACAATGCGCCTCATCTGAAATTACAATCAGATTATTCTTTCTGGCAAATTCACTTACCGCCTTAAGCTCTTCAAGTGTATAAACCTTTCCTACCGGATTGTGTGGATTGCAAAGATAGAAAATTTTCGTATCCTCCGTTATTGCTGCCTGAAGTGCATCAAAGTCAATTGTGTAATGCTCAGCTTCATTTTTAAGCGGTACACGAATCAACTCATTGCCGGCGCTTCCCGGTGCTTCCAATAGTCCCACATAATTTGGTGTATTTGTTATTGATTTTCCATTACCCAAATTACTGGCAACTGCAAGTGCCGGTACAATACCGGAAAGCAATTTTATCCAGCTTTTATCTGGTACACTTACATTCATAATTCGGTCAAACCATCCGATGAGAGAATCATAGATTTCATTACCGGTCAGAAAATAGCCAAAAATACCATGGTCAAGTCTTTCCTGAAGTCTGGCTATTACGGCAGGTGCAACCTTAAAATCAGAGTCTGCTACCCAGAGTGGAAGATACTCCTCGCCAAGCAAATCCCATTTATAGCTATGGGTATTCAGTCTGTTTATTTCCTTATCAAAATCATATTTCATAGACAGGTTCTCCAATCCGGATGTTCTTTCGTCTTAGCTATTGTCTCGCAAATAATTTTTGTCTTCGAAGAATCCACCTGATCCTTTTCGATTATAAGCTCACCAATCGAAGCTGCAGTAATTGTTCCTGAGCCGGGATTTAAAACACTCGTGATTTCATTACTGATTTCTGCATCAACAGACGAGTATTCAAAAGCAAGTGTAGTATTTATAAGGCGACAATTCTTCATCACCAGATTTTCGATATAACACATTCCCTGAAGGCTCTCAATTGTGCAATTCACAAGTGTAAGATTTTTTGAATTCCATCCAAGATATTCACCTGAAATAAAGGAATCATAAACAGTTACATTTTCACTATTCCAAAATGCATCCTTTGATAGAAGCTTAGCATTCTTAATGGTCATGTTTTTGACTCCGTCAAAGGAATAATTGCCATCTAACATAAAGCCATCTATCTCTATGTTTTCAGTACCCATAGCAAAATAGTCACCCTTAGCAGTAACATTCTTTAGGCTGACATTTTTACAATTCCAAAGGGTTTCAGCTGCTCTTGTAAAGGAAGTATTCTCAATCAAAAGGCCATCGCATCTTCTGAAATTTTTTGGAGCCTGAATAAGTGCGTCCTTTACAGAAATGTTATCAGTGTACCACACTCCTGCTCTTGCCATTTCCTGCCAATGACAGTTTTTTGTGGTAATATTTTTGCAATACCAGAGAGGATATTTCCAACCAAAAATACAATCCTCAAGCTCAATGTCAGTACTTTCCTTCAAAGGCGACTCGCCATCCTCAAAAATTGAATTTTCAATTTTCAAAGCCTTACTGTTAAAAAGGGCTCTTTCGCCTGTAAATCTTTTATCTTTTATCATAAATAACCTCTTTATTTAAATCTAGAAAGGCTCTCCACTTTAGTTGAGAGCCCTTTTCTGCTTAATTTTATGCCACTTTATTATAATCTACAATGGAAACACCTATGTAGCATATCGTTTTTATTATAACTTCTGGGGCATTTTATTTCAAGAGAAAAAAATCCCCGAGCCTTACGCCGGGGATTTTCCACTAATATAACCTACTATAGCTTATATAACTCGTCTATAAAGTTCCACAATATCCTCTCTTTGAGTTGTCCTTGGATTGACTGCTATGTTTCCACTCTTCATTGCATCTGTTGTCATTTCCTCAATTTTATCTGTGGTAACACCAACCTCTGACAGCTTAGCCGGTATGCCTAATTCTTTATTCAGGCTGACAATTGTTTCCGTAAGCATTGCAGGTGAAAATTCTTCCTTTGATACGGGAGCCTCGGAAATGTTTTTGTAAATGTCATAGTACTTTCCATTATCGCAAATTGAATTATACTCTACTACTGCCGGTAAAATCACCGCATTTGCAACGCCATGTGCCACATTATAGTATGCACTGACCGGATGGCTCATTGCATGTACATTTCCAAGCCTTGCCCACGAAAAGGCTATTCCTGCAAACATGGAACCGGTAAGCATTTTTTCCGCTGCCTCAAGGTTAGTTCTGTCTGCCACATAAGCTCTTATACTGCTTCCGATAAGCTCAAGTGCCTTTAATCCAAGTGCATCGGAAAATGGTGATGCTGCCTTCGAGATGTAAGACTCAAGTGCATGTACCATTGCATCTATACCACAGGCTGCAGCCACCTTTGCAGGTACACTTGTTATGAGCTCAGCATCAAGAATTGCATAGACAGGATAAAGCTTGTAGCTGAAAACAGTAAGCTTGTAATTTCTGCTGTGGTCGGTAATTACTGAAAAGGCTGTTACCTCCGAGCCGGTTCCGGCTGTTGTTGGAATTGCGATTATCGGAACGATATCGCCGGGAACCTTGTCAGCTCCCTCATAGTCCACAATACTTCCACCATACTCTGCGAGCACGCCTACTGCTTTTGCAACATCCATTGGTGAGCCACCACCGAGTGCAATAATATAATCTGCTCCACTTTCTTTAAAGGCTTTAGTTGCAGCATCTACCGTTTCAACTGAAGGATTGCCTTCGGTTTTTGTGAAGATATCTGCACTTATTCCACCCTTTTCTAGCTCGTTTACACATTTTCCTACCACGCCCATCCTTTCAAGTGATGGTCCCGAAATGACAAACGCATGCTTTTTTCCTATTTTAGCTGAAAGCTCGGGAAGCTTTTTAAGACTTCCCTTTCCTACTATTATGTTTTGTGGAACTGAGAAACTAAATTCGTTCATTTGATTAATCCTTTTATCTTCAAATATTCCTTGATGAGGGCGACACTGCCTTCTATTCCTGCTTTTTCACTGTTGATTGTCAGGTCATAATTTACCGGATTTGTCCAGTAATTTCCCTGTGTATAGTACTTGTAGTAGTCTGCTCGGAACTGGTCAGTGTTTTTAATTGTCGCTGCTGCAACCTCCTGGCTTACGCCCATGTGCTGCATTGTACGTTCAAGACAGAAGCTTCTAGGTGCTTCAATATAAATGCTTACTACATTTTCTCTGCCTCTAAGTACATAGTCTGCACATTTTCCAACGATACAGCAGCTTTCGGTATCTGCCAGGTTCTCAATAATTTTCTTCTGATACTCAAAGAGTGTGTCATCAGATACGAATTTTTCATTTCTGGAAATATAATTTCTGGCTCTTGGAAGTCCCTTCATAAAGCCGGAGAAGCCTCCATGATTTCTTACCTTTTCATCTACCTCTTTAAATAAGCTTTCATCAAGCTTGCTAAGCTGTGATGCAAGGGTTAAAATACGGTTTTCATAACAGCTGATTCCCAATTCCTTTGCAAGCTTTGAGGCAATTTCCTTGCCGCCTGTACCAAAGCCTCTTGCAAATGTTACAACAAAATTATCCATATGCCCACATCCTCCTTATGCTTCCATAAATCTCTTTAAGAATTCGCGTGTTCTTGGATTCTTAGGTGCCGTAAAGAATTCCTCAGGGGTAGTATCCTCTGCCACATAGCCCTGATCCATGAATATTATTCTGCTTGATACATCTCGTGCAAAGCCCATTTCATGTGTAACGATAAGCATTGTGAGTCCTGACTCTGCAAGCTGCTTCATTACATTTAAAACCTCGCCAACCATCTCAGGATCAAGTGCTGAGGTAGGTTCATCAAAAAGGAGTACCTCAGGATTCATGCACAGACCTCTTGCAATTGCAACTCTCTGCTTCTGTCCGCCTGAAAGCTGTGCAGGTGTTGCATTTATAAATGGTGCCATTCCAACCTCTTTAAGATGCTTGATTGCACGTTCATAAGCTTCTTTTTTGGATAAATGAAGTACTTTTCGGGTTCCCACCATGCAGTTTTCCAAAACTGTCATGTTATTGAAAAGATTGAAGGACTGAAAAACCATTCCTACCTGTGACCGGTACTCATTAATTTCTCTTTGAATGTCCCTCACTTCTTTTCCATGGTAAAAAATTTTGCCCTTGGTCTGGTGCTCAAGTCTGTTGACACATCTTAATAGTGTTGACTTTCCTGAGCCCGAAGAACCAAGTATGCATATTACGTCACCTTTTTTTACATCTATATCTATTCGGCGGAGTACCTCGTGGTCTCCGAAGGATTTACTGAGTTCTTTTATTTCAATGACCGTTTCCGGTTTTTTAATTTCTTTGCTCATGTCATTAACCATCCTTTCAGTCTTTTACTGTCCATCGTCCATAAACTCTACTGCAAGCACATAATCCTTTTTGCCTTCCATCTTCTTCTCTATCAACATGAAAAGTCTGTTGAATACGAAGCAGAGAACAAAGTAAATTACTGCAATGATGAGATATGCTTCATAATACTTGTAGTAAACACCACCTATGGTCTTTGCAACCATGAAAAGCTCTGAGATTGCAATTACATTGAGGACTGAAGTCATCTTGAGATTTGTCAGGAACATGTTTGCCATTTCCGGAAAAATATTTTTAAAAGCCTGTGGAATGACTACTATGAACATTGTCTTAAGTGGTGACATTCCGAGTGCATAAGCACCTTCTCGCTGGCCAAGGTCTATCGAATTTATACCGGCACGTACTGTCTCTGACATATATGCGCCTGTGTTCAGGAAGGTTACAAGTATACCGGTTGAAACTGCTTCCATCTGGAAGCCTGCTGTTTTAAGACCATAATAAATAACCATTGCCTGTACAATCATTGGAGTATCCCTAAAAATTTCCACATAAACTGTTGATACTATCTTTAATAAGCGAATCAGTATCTTTTTAATGATATTGTCTGCTTTGTTTATCTTTACATCACCGATTATCCCGAGTACAAACCCAAGCAGGAACCCAAGTAGAGTTCCTGCTATGGCAATATAAAGAGTCAGCTTTGTTCCATCCAAAAGCATCTTGGAATATTTTTTTGTAAGGAATACCATCCATTCAAATGAGTTGGAGGGATTACTAAAATCGAACATACGGCTTTCTCCTTTTGTTTATTATATTACTGTGCTGATGGCATGAGTGTTATCATTTTGCTCATGAGTTCATCCATCTCTGCTTTGTCATTCCAGCCAATTGAATCCATTGCTGACTGAAGCTTGTCGCGAAGCTCTGTATCATCTTTTCTTGTTGCGATACATACGTTTGTCATTTCTGCATCGTTCTCAAAAGCATCATTTTCATCAAGCTCGATGATTACGAGATCAGGATTTGTGCTCTGTGCTGCAAGTGCTGTTGGAAGATCAATTACGCATACATCTGCGACATCATTCTGAATTGCCATGAAGCACTCTGAGGTTGTCTCATAATTGAAACCTGTTTCACCATCAGGAATCTGATCAAGAAGGTTAATCCAGCCTGTTCCAAGCTGTGTGGTTACCTTCACATTTTTGCCTGCAAGCTCTGAAAGTCCTTTGATATCCTCAAGTCCTGAGCCTTTCTTTACTACGAGGCAGTTTGAACGATAATAATAAACATCTGTAAACGAGTATGAAGCCTCTCTCTCTGCAGTTTTGCCCATACCGGCAATAATACAGTCATATTCGCCTGCATCCATTGCTACGCCAATTGATGACCATTCTACCTTGTGAATTTCAAGCTCCATTCCAAGCTCATCAGCAAGCTTCTGTGCTACTGCTACATCGTAGCCATATGCATAATAGTTTGTTCCGTAAATCTGAACTGCTGTTGAGCCATCTGAAAGCTCTGAGCTTTCCTGTGTCCAGTTAAATGGTGCATATGCACACTCCATGCCGACTCTTAATACATTTGAGCTACTGGAGCTATCATCTCCTGAACTGCTGCTGCCTGAACCACATGCGGTAAATGCGCTCATTGACATTACTGCTGCCATCATTAATCCTACAATTTTTCTTTTACTCATCATAGTGTCTCCTTTATCTTATTTTTCTTTTTCACTTTTACGCTTTTACTGTTACTCTTTTTCTTTAAGCTTTTGCTTTTAAGCTTTTACTTTTAAGCTTTTACTTTTAAACTTTTTACTCTTTTTTCTTTTTACGCTTTCTGTATCAGCTTTTCAGCCTCCACTTTTATGCTGTAATTTTACTCTTTTATCTTTTTCTTATAATTTTTACTCTTCTTTTTTATGCAAGGGCTTCTACTGATTCCTTAATAATTGCAAATGCCTTATCACAATCCTCTTCGTTGATGATAAGTGGTGGAATCATACGAATTGTGTGCGCTCCGATTGCAGTAATAAGAAGATGTCTGTGTAAGCATTCATGCTTTACATCTACTCCTGAAATACTGTCATCAAACTCTACGCCTACGAGAAGTCCCTGACCTCTAACCTCTTTAACATGTGGAAGTGCCTTAAGCTCGTTCATGAAATATGCACCAATCTTTGCTGCATTGTCTGCAAGATTTCTGTCAAGAAGCTCATTTACCTCTGCAAGTGCTGCTGCACAGCATACCGGATGTCCACCAAAGGTTGTTCCATGTGAACCTGGGGTAAATGCCTTTGCGACCTCTTCTGTTGCACAAATTGCACCAATTGGCATTCCACCACCAAGTGCCTTTGCCATAGATACGATGTCCGGCTTAATTCCATAATTCATAAATGACATTACCTTACCGGTTCTGCACCAGCCTGTCTGAACCTTATCAATCAAAAGGAGCATTCCCTTTTCATCACAAAATTCTCTAAGTCCCTTCATGAACTCCATTGT